>JASFTL010000031.1:0-14799 GCA_050053555.1 Desulfobacterales bacterium | reverse complement strand
CCAGATCCATATCGCCGTGACCGGTGATCATGATGACTTCCGTATCCGTACTCAACTGTTTTAAGCGGCGTAAAAGCTCAATGCCATCCATCTCCGGCATTTTTATATCGGTCAGTACAATTGGCGGCCGCTCATCTTTGAATATGCGAAGCGCTTCCACACCGTTTTTGGCGGTGAACACGCGAAACCCCATGTCAGACAACGCAATACGAAGTACCTTGCGAATCCCCTCTTCATCATCGACGAGTAAGATTGATTTTTCCATCAGTTTTTATTCGCAATCGGGAATTTTATGATAAACCCGGCCCCCTGTCCTTTACGGGAGACAACCTGAATGCTGCCTTTACAATCCTTGACAATTCCGTAGCTGATCGAAAGCCCCAGACCCGTTCCCTGTCCCACCTTTTTGGTTGTAAAAAAAGGATCAAAGATCCGCTCTAAAATGCTATCCGGAATCCCCGTTCCGGTATCATGGATCTCAACTGTGATCTCTTTGGCATTGGATCTCGTTTTCAGCGTAATGGCCCGCGCCCCGACTTGATGGGGCTGCGAGTGCCGGCGTTCATCGATGGCATCCCGTGCATTGATCAGCAAGTTGATAAACACCTGCTCGAGACGATCGGCATCGGCCATAATCAGGGGAAGATCCTGCTCAAGGTCCCAGACCACCTCTATTCCCCTGACTTTTAACTGCTGGCCCAGTATGTCGAGCGCTTTTTTTAGCACCGCATTGACCGGCACCTTTTCCAGGGTGATATCCGACTTCCGGCCAAATTCACGCATGTGATTGATGATCTTGGTGGCACGGTCAACATAGGTATCGATCTCCTCTGCCATGCTAAATAATATATTATCTTGGATCTTTTCTTTTTTATGAATTTTTTTCATAAAGAACCGACTGGCCGTTTTGATGACGGACAGGGGCTGATTGAGCTCGTGCGCCACGCCGGTGGCCATTTCGCCCAGGGTTGCCATCTTACTGGCCTGTATGAGTTGTTGTTCAGTTTCAAGCCGCTGGGTAATATCGCTGGTCGTGACCAGATATACTTTTTCTCCCGGATATTCAGAGGGTGATATGCGGATGTTGACAAAAAGGGTGCCTCCATCTTTATTCAAATGCAGGGCCTGGTTGATGATGCTGGAAGTTTTAATCATCTTGGCATACTGATCTTTTTCGTCCGGTCTGAACAGCTCCAAGAAGGATTTTTCAATCACTTCATCCTTTTTATATCCATAAACCGTTTCAACGCTGGCGTTGCAGTCGAGTATCTCGAGCGTATCCATATCCAAAACAAATACCGGATTGGGTATGTTATCAAATATGGCGTAATATTTTTTCTCGCTTTTTTTGAGCTCTTGCTCAAGTATTTTGGTTTGCGTCACATCGAGACTCATTTCCATGGCAGCCACAATTTCGCCCTGTTCGTTTTTGATCGGAGAGGTGTTGACAATCCAATGGGTAGGTGTGCCGTCTTTATTAAACCCTCTCTCCTCGCTGAAATGCGAAAGACCATCTTCAAATGTTCTTTCAACCGGGCAAACGACACATTTTTCTTTGCGCCCTTTATAGGCGGCATAACAGGTGTCGCCGGGCTCAGGCTTGAATTTTTCATAAAATTCCTGGTTATATCGGATCAGCTTGTAATTGCGGTCCTGAACCGTGATGATACAGGGAACCCGTTCGAAAAGATTCTGATATTCATAGCGCTGCCGGTTGAGCTCAGCCTGGTTTTCCCCGATTTTTTTTCCCATTCTGTCAATCGCCAGCGACAGCTGGCCCATTTCGTCAACCTGAGCCACATCAATTTTGTTTAAATATTCGCCGTTGGCAATCTGGTGTGTGCCGTCAATCATTTTCTTTATGGGACCTTTTACGAAACGCAATATAAAAAAGATGATCGCCGTGGACGTGATGAGGAATAAAAAAGCAGCAAAAAAGATCATCCAGCCTTTAAAAAAAGCGAGTTGTTTATCGGTATCTTCCAATGATATGACCAGATCCAGAGCGCCCAAAACCTTCTGGCCCTCGGGGTGAATGTGACAGGCATTTGATGCACACCCCGGCTCGCTGTATATGGGGCTGATGATGCCCAGAAGTCGATGGCCCTGGGGCGAGGTAAAAATGCGCGTTCTTTCTGACAGACTCAGTTCTTCCAGGGGAGGTTCCGACCGATGGCAGATGTAGCAGGCTTCGTCTTTTATATTGGTCATCCGGTCGACTTCCGAGGCTGTGTTTGAAAATTTTATCTCTCCGTTTTTATTGTAAATACGTATGTTCTCAAGTTTTTTTTCTTTCGCAATGTTTTTGATGATGCTGGTAAGATCATCTCTTAGATTATGCATCATGGCATAATGCGTGCCGAGCATAATGGTGTGCGCTGACCTATCCGCCTCACTAGAGACGCCTTCCATAATTTTTTTTTGCTGATAACTGATATTAAAATAGGCCCACACAGCCAGACTCAGCAACAGAATGAGCCCCACCAGCAAGATGAGCTTGCCCGTAATGCTACTCCGAATTTTATTAACAAATTTGGGCATTTTTACGTTGGTATTCGTAAACATTTATGATTCAGCCTGCAAAAGCTGTGTGATTAACCGACTCAGCTCATTTGCGTCGGGTGGTTTTTCCATGTACGCCTCAGGTTCGGGCAGCTGAGAGCCTTGCCGGGGATTTAACATTTTAATGGAATGCAAGAAGGTTTTCTTCGCAATGGCCGACAGCATGATAACCGGAATATGCGCAAGCGTTGGGTCGGTTCTAAATTGCCGATAGGTTTGGATGCCGTCGTCAATTTTCGGCATCATGACATCCAGAATAACCAGCGCCGGCGGGTTCGAACTTGCCTTTTCCACAGCTTGTGCCCCATCTTCGGCAACAATGGCCTCCAAGCCAAGAGTTTCAACAACTGTGGAGATAAAAATGCGCATGTCACGTTCGTCATCCACCACCAGGATTTGTTTATTGCCCATCATTACGTTCCAGCATAAGGTGTTTGCGAATGGAAAATTTTGTCCTTATCACTTTAAAATTATTCATTAATGGCTGATTCCCCGGGATGGCGGATTAATTTTGAACTAATTTGTTTAAATCTGCAAGTAGAAAAGGTCAAAAGGCGCGGGTATGGACTGATTTTCTTTAGATATTACCCGATGAGCGGCGGCCGGGATCACAAAGGAATGTCGAGGCACTCTGGACCGATAGAGGTACGACCGTCCATCTTCGGGGCATTTCGACTGCAGGTATTTTTGACTCGTAGCCGATAATTAGATATGATGATGGATATCACCCTTGTTTAGGTGTAAATTCGATTTCCAATCCCGGTAATGCTCAATATCCTTTGAAATCATATTATTATCGAATGTGAACGGATTAAACATGTGCCGAAGGATTATGCTTGTAAAACGCTTGAACAGGACGTCTGCCATATTAATGATTTGCGGGTCTGTTTCAATTTTTGCCGGCGGTTGTGCGGCCATTCAGGGCAAAGCCATCAAAACGTATCACGCTGAATACAAGGCAACAGTTCGGGCAAGCGCAGAAGCATTAAAGAATATGGAGATTCCGATTTTCGATGAAGTGTCAGATGAATTAAAGACCGAATTCCTGGCCAGACGCCCTGATGGCACCCCTGTTACGGTCGAAGTCAAAAGGGTTGATCAAAACTTCACCCAGGTTTCGGTCAGCACCGGCGGAGAGGTCGATCGCTACTTTGGCCAAGAAACAGCAAAACTGATTCATGGGTATATTCGAAGCCGGCTGAGTCATACGGCCAAAGAAGAATAGCACCTATGTTTTTTGTTTGGAATAGCCCGGAATCAACGTCTGGGTGCTGACAACACCAGAAATTCGCCGTATCTTGTTGTGCACAAAATCACCGATGGTTTCAGCATCCGATGAAACCAAATCTCGGTTCAGCACGATCTTGGCGATGACATCCACACTGCCGTGTACGGAATGCACCTCTTTTACCCCCTCAAGATCGAACAACTTGTCGACCAGACGGATCTCCTTTTTGGCCGACGCATTAATGAGAACAAAAGCGGTGATTTCCCGCAACATTTCAGGGTATTCGGTCTCTTTTAATTTGGCCATTTTTTCTCGAAATTCCTCCATATCTTTGGGGACTAGTTTACTGATTCCGATTCCATATCTAAGTACGTGGTCTTTCCGCTCCCATTGATGAACGGATAAAAAGGTATAAAGGTCCGCAAGGGTTCTGCCCGGAAAATTTTCAATCAAATGTCCCTTTTTTATGATGGCAACCAGGGGGCGATAGATGGTGTTGTACCAATCTTTGGCCGCTTGTTGAATCGTAACGGGCTCGGTGGTTTCACGTTCAAGAAATTTGAGGTGCTTTGATATCTGATCGATTAAATGGTCATATTGGCCAAGGTCGGTAAGCTCGATGGTATACGGCAGTTCGGTAAGATCATCGAATTTGGCTTTTTCACGATATATCAGGTTCTCCAAAGAGCCCTTCGAGGGAATAAATTCAATCACACGCGCCCGGATGTCTTGATATCCGAGTTCATTTGCAGCCGCAATACGATGATTGCCATCCAAGGCGTAATATTCTTTTTTGATCTGATACAGCTTGACAGGTGGCAGCGATTTGCCCTTTCGCATGATATCCTTAATCTTTTCCAGCCGCTCTGGGGGCAGATGCGGTCCAATGCGGAACTTCTGGTCGAAGTCCTGGTAGCGACTGACGCTGCCGACGATCTGATCCAGCGGCACATTGCGTATCCCGCGATCTCTGGTTTCAAAAGCTGCTTCTTGTTTCTGGATTTCCTTGAAGGATTTTACCATGTCTGAATTCCAAATCTGCCTAAATCATTTAATACCTGAATCTTGCATGAAAATAGATGAGAATCTCTTTATTATTTAATTGCAGCAGGTTCGTACAGCAATAACGTACAATACATCATACCTAAAAAGTAAATCGGATGATGATCTATTTTATTTCTCATCTCTTTTCGCCCAGAGGGCGAGCCGGAGGCTTCCATCTGCAGGGTTATTAAGGGCTCGCAATAGTTCACTATGGCTTCGACCTTAAATGCCTTGCATATGAAAGCCTCCGATTCCGTGCAAAATTCAGGTCATATCTATTCAACCATTTGAGCGTTTTCGATCTCAAGCAGAAAATAACCAAACGCATTAATCACCCGAGTATGGTTGACAATGGACACGCGCTGTGCGGGGTCTGAAAAATTGGCATGGATGTGTCCATGGATAAAATAGCGCGGCGAATATTTGTTAATTAGCCATCGGAAACTTTTAAAGCCTTTGTGGCATCTGTCTTCAGCATCATGGACGTGCCGCGGCGGTGCATGGGTAATAATGATGTCGACGCCGCCCAACCGCCAAATCCGGGGGCGCAGGCGTTGTATTCTCCAGAACATCTCTCTTTCAGGATACTGGTAGGGACCCCCATTATACCAGCGCGAGCCTTCCAGTCCCAACATACGAATTCCCCCAAATTTGATCAGGCTGGCGTTCAAATCGATGCAGCCCGGTACAGGTTTCGAATCATAACGAAAGTCGTGATTCCCGCGAACAAAATAAAGGGGTGCCTTTAATTTGCCGAGTAAAAATGACAGGTATTCGGGTGGCAGATCGCCGCAGGAGAGAATAAGATTGACGCCTTTAAATTGTTGGCGATCAAACCGGTCGTATAAGAGGGGCTCAACCCGATCTGAAACCGCTAAAATTCTCATTGAATTCGCCATAGGGATAGGGTTCTCATGAAACGATTATTAAATATCAAAGATTAAATTCAGGACGCCTTCACACCGTTATGTATATATATTACAATTCAAACGGTTTGCTGTGAAAGGGCTGACCGCATCGGATGGTATCCAAAAAGACCCAAGTGGCAGGATCATAAAATGTGGTCTAAGAACAGGCGGGTGTCTTCATGGTCGGGATTTTCCATTATTTTTCGGGGCGGGCTATCTTCAATGATCCCCCCGTCCCCCAGAAAAATGATTCGATCCGCAACTTCCCTCGCAAAACCCATCTCATGGGTGACCACCAGCATCGTCATGCCTTCCTCCGCCAATCTTTTCATTACATTGAGGACTTCACCGATCAGTTCAGGGTCCAGAGCTGAAGTCGGTTCGTCAAAAAGCATGATCTTGGGTTCCATGGCCAAAGAGCGTGCGATGGCCACACGCTGTTTCTGCCCCCCGGATAACTGGTCGGGATAATAATCTTTCTTTTCGATCATGCCCACCCAGCTTAACAGCTCCTCCCCTTTATCAATGGCCGTTTTGCGGGCTTCTTTTTTTACAATGACCGGACCTTCGATGACATTCTCGATAATCGTGCGATGGGGAAACAGATTAAAATCCTGGAAAACCATTCCCATATGGGTGCGGATCTCGACGATTCTTTTTTTGACTTCTGCCGTTCGTTTTTGCCCGATGGGTAATTCAAGGCCATCGATGAGGACATAACCGGATTGGGGTTCTTCCAACCAGTTCAGACATCTCAGCAGTGTGCTCTTACCCGAACCGCTGCGCCCAATGATCACAACCACCTCCCCCGGCATAATATTGGTGGTGATGCCGTCCAAAACCAGGAGGTGTTGAAAGTATTTCTTAAGGTCCTTGATAACAATAATGGGTTCCATAAATCGTTCCTACCTTTCAACCTGACGCTTCATAGAGGGTTTTATTCGAAACAGGCTTCCCTGTCCCCTCCAACCTGGCAGCGTCATTCTGGCCGATGGCACAAAGCGGTCGTTGAGCTTAGCGGTGGCGATTAATGCCCCATACCACTTGCTTTGCGTGTGCCTTTGGCCATACGAGTCTCCAGCCGGGACTGGAAATACTGAAAAAATATGGTGACCAGCCAGTAAAAAAGACCCGCAATAATCAGCGTCTCCATGCTCTTGAAATTCTGCCTGCCGATCTTTACGGCTCTGAAAAAAAGCTCCCACACGCCCAAAAAGTTCACCAGGGCCGAGTCTTTGAGCATGGCGATAAATTCATTGCCGGTGGGGGGGATAATGAGTCGCAACGCCTGGGGCAGAACCACGCGCTTCATCAGCTGACCATACGTCATTCCCAAGGAATGCGCCGCCTCGATCTGACCCCGGCCGATAGCCTGGATGCCCGCCCTGAAGATCTCGGTCATATAGGCCCCGTAGTTGACGCCCAGGGCAATTATCCCGGCCGGCACCGCACTAATTACAATTCCCATTTGTGGCAGACCGAGATAGATCACGAATATTTGAACAATCAGCGGCGTGCCCCGGATGACGGAGATATAGAAGGTCGCGACGCCATAAAAGATCGGGTTTTTGGAAAGCCGGCCAAGCGCACCGAAAAGCGCCAGAACGCATGCCGAAATAATTGAAAGAATTGAGACATAAACTGTTGTGCCCACCCCTTTCATGATAAAGGGCAGGTATTTCAGCATGAACTTAAAATCGAGGTTAAACTGATAGAAGAGAATGAGCAGACCCGCAAATATCATGACCCACACCAAAGCGACCCACAAAACAAATCTTGTTTTGGCCTTGCGGGCCGCTTCGATGTGTTTCAGCTTTATTTCAGTGACCCCGATGTCTTGAGCCTTGGCTTGAGCATCACCGGTGGGTGTCATAAGCACCTCTTATAAATGTAATTTGAAGCGACTTTACCTGGCTTTCTTGGTCACCTCGAAGCCGAACCATTTCATGGAAAGCTTGGTCAACGTGCCATCTTGATGCATGGCCTGGAATATTTCGCTGACTTTTTTTGCCAGTTCGGCACTTCCGGCGCGGGCCTTGTCAGTGGCCGCTGCAAGGGGTTCGTAATAAACCGGCTCTCCAACCGTCTTTATCGGTATTCCTTTTTTGCCGGCCTCCTGGATGACGAAACCCGAGGTCAGGACACCATCAATCCGGACCCCATCGCCAAGGGCCAGATCTTGAACGGCCTCCATATCGGTTGTGTAAATTCTAATCTTTTTTACATTTTTGACCTGATAGACGATCTTCTCGCCACCACCAATGCCGAGTGTCTGTTTCGGATCCAAATAGGTCTCGTAAGTGGTACCCGATCCCAAACCAACGGTCTTGCCGGCAAAATCATCCAGAGCTTTGATGGTGGTGTTCTTTTCGTGAACACCGAATTGGGCGGGAGTGTAATAGTAGGGTGTAGAAAAATTAACGACTTTGGATCTTGCGTCGGTAATGGTCATACTACCGATACTTAGATCCCAGCGCGCGCCCCATTTGCCGGCCACAATCAAGTCCCAGTCCGGGGTGACAAACTTGATTTTTACGCCCATTCGCTTGGCCACTTCTTTGGACACATCGATATCGAAACCATCCAGCTCCCCCTTATCGTTCAAAAAGCTCTGGGGCGCATAATTGGCATCGGTGGATACCACCAATTCCCCTTTAGATTTAATATCCTCCAGCACACCGGCATCGGCCGGAAAAACAGTCAAAAGCAAAAAAAATACAGCAGACAAAAACAACGGAATGAAATATCTTCTTCGATTCATTTTGCCCTCCTTTTGTATAGTTGCCGACAAATTCTGAAAATTGCATGAACCTTAATGCGAATACATAGCTTCCAATAGACCCACGTACCACAATAGTCTTTAATTGAGCAAGCCATTCTTGTCAAGAATAAAGCCTTTTTTCATCTTCAAGGCCATCACATCTGCAAAGCGGTTTATCCAGACAACCACTTGGTGGCCGTTATAAATCGGAAATGAAAAAAGGAAACCCACCATGAGCGGATTCCCTTTTGATTTGTTTTTGGAATTACGAGATATAGGATTCCGGTAGAGTTGCCGGTCTGATGAATGAAATCCGGGCAAAAATAAATTCAGCTTATCCGTACCGGAGGATAGCATTCGCTTCCCAAAAGCAGGTGTCACCGATCTTCTACTTTTTCAGAATTCTCATCTTCATTCTCATCCTTGCGTCGGTCATCATTTGAACGTCTTTCAGGAATGTACTCGGTATAAGTAAATTTGCGCCGATCGACATGTGAGCGACGATCCTGCTTAGCCGAATCTTTATTATCTCGAATTTTTTCTGCCGACATCGAAACCGCCATGAAGGCCTCCATTTTGTAATTTGCGAATTATTTTATCTATTCGAATTTTCGATAAAAAGCAACCTTATTTCCCCGGCAACACTATGTGACCGGTTTTAATTGACGAACTCGCCGCTTTGCGCGCGAGTGAAGCCTCCCCGCGGCAAGCCGCGGGGCATTCTGGCGAAGGAGAGTAAATTTCAGCGTATTCTATAATGTTTTATTCATAATCAAAATAATCAAGCCCCGTCAAGAAAAACCATAATGAAAAAGCCGATGGTGTTTATCCTATTGCTGATTTATGCAAGCGGTTTTTACGGATGTGCAACACTTTCCAAAAATGAATGTCTTCAGGCAGACTGGTATCAACTCGGATATCGGGATGGCAGCATGGGAGCCCCCCGATCTTTATTCCAGCAACATTATGATGCCTGTCTGGAACATGGCGTTCATGCGGATCGGGCGGTTTATTTTAATGGTCGGGCGCAAGGATTATCGACCTATTGCACCTATGACAGCGGATTTAATAACGGCAAAGCCGGCAGCAGATATCAACATGTTTGTCCGCCTGAACTGGAATCCGGCTTTATGGCCGGTTACCGCAAAGGTCAGGAAATCTTTCAATATGAATCCCAAATCGCTTCACTCGAGCATCGTTTGCAACGCATCGAAAGCCAGATCCAATCCAAAGAAAAACAATTGGTTTCGTCCGATTTAAGCTATGAAACCAGAAAAAAAATCCGAGCAGATATCCGATACCTCGATCTAAAATACCGGGATGCTGTCCGCGAACTGCGATATTTGGAAAAAATGAGGCCCGATCTATAATAAATCTCCCCAAAATACATCATCTCCCGTCTAACATTTCGCTGACATTGTAGCCCATCGTACAATAAAAAGAGCGCGATGGGGGTTTTTTTAAAAAAGCGAGGTTGTAACGTAAGGGCAAAATGAACGCTGGTGAAATTAGAATTGCAGATATCAATACCTGGTTCGCTAAAGAAGCCAAATTGATCTTCAGACGACCGGTTGACGGCTTGTTTGTTTCGGATCACTTTGGGGTGCTTGTCGTTCTAAATAATTTGCCATCGACCCAAATTTAAGCTAAAAGATCTAAATCAACGTGCACAATTCTCAACGACCAACCCTTACAAATCAAGCAAGTGAGAAGTAAAATGAAATCTGATCTTATTCTCGACCATGAAAGCTTATCAGACAACATGGTCCTGGCCGTAATCCTGATTGCGACCATTTATTGGGTTCTGGACTCCATTTTGAATCTTTTTTTCTCCAACAAATTTAATTTGATTGCCGAGCTTTTCGGACCGGGTCTATATGATGTGTATATTCGAGTTGTCGTCCTGTGTCTGTTCATTATCTTCGGATCACACGCGCAATCGATTATCAATAAGCTGAAACTCGCCAAACAAAAACTGGATGAATCTGAACAATTATGGCGCTCGCTGGTGGAAACCGCTCCCGACATAATTACCACCGTAGACAGAGAAGGCACCATCCGGTTTATCAATCAATCCATCGGCATGCTTTCACCGAATAAGACGACCGGAAGATGTTTCTATGATTTTCTCCCAAAGGAGTACCATGATATCGCATTGGATAGTGTTGAAAGCGTCTTTCAGACCGGTGAAACTGATAGCTTCGAAGTCCGCGCGGGTGAGAGTCATGCGCCCATATGGCATACCTATCGTGTCGGCCCCTTGCGAATCAGCGGCAAAGTGGTGGCTGCGACCATTATCGGCACGAATACAACTGAATTCAAGCAGGCCGAAGAATTGATGCGCTATAAGGAGCTTTTCGATAACGTCGCAGAGGGGGTTTTCATTTTCAGCCGCAAAGGGCAGCTCATTGAATCTAATGATCGCGTTCTTGAAAGTACAAGATATTCCAAAGAAGAACTGCTAGATTTAAACATAACAGATCTTGTTGACCCAGATCAAATTTCCTTCATTGAAAAAATCATGCAACGCGTCAGCACAGAAAAAGAAGCCCGATTTGAAGTAAATTTGAAAACCAAAGACGGCGCTCTTATTCCGAATGAAATTCATTGTCGGTATGTTTCTTATTTGGGCGAGCTTTGTTTTTTATGCGTTGCCAGAGATATTACGCAAACGAAATTGCTGCACAACCAGCTGATTCGCTCTGAAAGACTAGCGGCTACCGGCCAGTTAGCGGCCTCCATTGCTCATGAAATAAATTCCCCCCTGCAAGGGATTACGGCCCTGCTCAATGTTATTCGAACAAAGTATAAGAAAGATAAAAAGTTATTGGAAAAGCTGGATTTAGTCAAAAGTGCCTTTGAAAGCATTCGGGACACGGTGCGAAATTTAATCGATCTCAATCGACCCGGCAAAGAGAAAAAACAACTGATGGATATCAATCAGGTTATCGAAAATACGTCTACTTTGGTTCGCAGTTATCTGACCAAAAGCAGGGTAAAAATTAATTTGAACCTTAAAGCCCAAAAATCCCGCCTGACGGCATCACCCCAACAATTGGGGCAGGTCTTTATGAATCTAATCAACAATGCTGTCGAATCTATTACCGGAGCACCCGAATTTCAGGAAAAGTTAAAACAAACCCCGACGCATAGCGGTGAAATTTTCATCGACACCTACAATCATAATAAAGAACTTGTCATTAAAGTAAAAGATACGGGACCCGGTATCGCCAAAAAAGATCTGGAACACATTTTTGATCCGTTTTTCACCCGGAAAAAAACGATGGGCATGGGGGTGGGGTTGTCCATATGCCATGGTATTATCGAAGATCATAAGGGCTATATCATCGCTGAAAATGACAAGAAAGGCGGTGCGGTTTTTACGATAACCCTACCGTTAAATTAATTAAAGGCTTTGGGTGTTTTTACCGGAAAATCATTATTCAACAAGCTCAGGCATCTCGAGGTCCGCAAGGGATTCCGGCCGCAGCCGGTCGCAACAAATTTTTCCAAGGCTTCGGCAACGCCCCCATAATTTCTAGTTTGCCCCGCAACAGGCAGCGAAGGCGATCGCTGCCGTGGGAATGTGGGGAGGTCGGGAGGCCTAAAAGCCGCGCTGCTGGAGGGGCTGACCCGCATCTTGCTCCTTTGGCAGCGGCCACAAATTAACCATAATCTTTTGTGGTGCAACCCGATCGATTTTAACGCCGAATGGCAGATAGATATTTTTTGCAGAAAGCTTCACCAGGTGTCTGCCGGAGCTAATGTCATTTACATCTATTCTAACCTGTACGTCCTGATCCCGTAAAGCCCGTATCGTGTTCCGTCGACCCGAAAGTGTTAAATCCACAGTGGGTGTCGACCCCTGGCCAAGCATTAGATCAGATGGAATGTTGATGTGTTGAACCGGCACGGTTATGATCATCTTGGCTTCCTGTTGGCTGGCCAGAACCAGCCATGCGATCGAAACAAGTGCAAGAGCGCTTAATTTGGTCCGCCAATTTTCAACAAAGACTCCTTTGAAAAAATCCTTTAGGGTGGGCACACGGATCTCAGGCCCGCCGACGACTTCGCTGAGATTGTTTGCCAGGGCAGCCGGGTCCTGCCAGGTTACAATTTTTCCTTCCACGACGGTTGCCACTTCCGAGCGTTCTTCAGATACAACCAGGCATACTGCATCCGTCAGCTCAGACAAACCCAGAGCAGCTCGATGCCGGGTTCCATATTTTTCGGGTAAGTTTTCATTTTCGGAAAGCGGCAAAATACATCCCATTTGAGTGATACGCCCCTGGGTGATGATCACCGCACCGTCATGCGCTGGCGCATAGCGATTAAAAATGCTTTTTATCAGGGCGGGATCAGGCAGCGCCATGATCGCCTGCCCGGCATGGATAAATTCGGAAGGATTGTCATTTCGGGTGAGTACGATCAGAGCGCCGGTTCTGTCGGCAGCTAACTCGAACAACAGCTGGGATAATTCTTTTGAAAAGGTTTTTTTAAAGACCCGCCTGCGAGATCGCAGATATCGCATCGGACTCACTTTTTCCAAAACCTGCCGAATCTCGGCCTGGAACAGTATCAGCAATAGAATGAGCAGTACTTGCCATAAAATCTGAAAAACCCATGTGGTCAGGAAAAGGCCCCAAAATTTGGCAATCGAATAAATGCCGCCCAGAGCGACCAGACCAATGATAACTCGCAGCGCACGACTCTCGCGGAACCATACGTAAAGCTGGTAGGCTACAATGGTCAGAAAGAGAATATCAACCAAATCTCGCCAGGCGGGAGCAGGGATGAAATCTAAAAAATGCAAGGTGCGACTCCGTTATCGATTGTGGTCCAAGCCAGCGCAACCCAAACAAAATTGGACGTCTGCGAATTTCTACTCGTGTTTAAATAAAGTATATAAAATAATATTAACAGGATAACACGTATTCGTCAATTCAACATATTGCGGCTACACGGGTAGCTTGCGCAACCAAAGTGATGCGTTTTGAAATTCAATTTCCATGGAAAAATGGAGAGATGGGCACGAAGTGAAGCTTTAGCGCTATGATGCGATATGGGATTGAGACTTTAAGGTGAAGAAAGACGGCGCGATTTCTCACCCTTTATAAGGTTTGCCACATTCTTTGCAGCGCCCGTCCGGACCAATGACGCCGATGCAACTTTCATCGCTGCATAAGAAGCGATTTTCCCAGTCGTTATCGGCGGTGTCGGGCCGGGATTCTTCATCCATATCAATATCATCATCTAGTTCGGAGCTGTTTTGAGACGCATTGCTTTCTCCGGTCGGGGATTCTTCATATGATTTGCCGCATTCTTTGCAGCGTCCATCTGGACCGATTACGCCGATACAGCTTTCGTCAGCGCATAAGATGCGATTTTCCCAATCATCTTTATTGTCTGTTATTTCTTCTTCATAAGGTTCAGTGGACTCATCCGTCATATTTATACCTCCAGGATTTCTTCAAGCTGTTTTAAATTTTCGATGTGATATTCTGTGGCCAACGTTTTGTTGCGAAAGGCGACAAAGGGGATTTTTGCCGCACGGGCTGCGTCGCAATCTACCTGTGAATCACCAATGTACAATGCTTGATGGGACTCTATATCAAAGTAATCTAAAATTTTAAAGAGTGAATCCGGGTGGGGCTTCGGGTGCTGAATATCAAAAGAGGTTACCACCAGATCAAAATAGCTGCTTAATTCAAATTCATCTAGCAGCCGGTTCATGGTATCGGAACGGTTGGTGGCAATCGCCGTTTTTATTTTTGGCCTTATTTTGGTGAGCAGCTGAACCAGGTAGGGCTCGACTTTCAATAGCTGAAGAAATGCACCGTAGTCCATTGTTTCACGATAATCGTATACAGCGGCAATGCTCTTGTCGTCATCAAATAAATATGCGATTGACTCATTCAAGGTGTGCTGGTGAGCGTAAGCAAACTGCTCCGCTGTCATCGCCGGTTTGCCAAAATGCTCTAAAATATGATTGTAATAAGCCCGATTGGCCTGTTCGGTATCGAAAAGCACGCCGTCGCAATCGAAAGCAACAACTTTGAAGTCCTTCATAAAAATCTACTGACTTTCTTTTTTTTCTTCCTCAGGACGTGGCATAATATTCCCATAAACCCTGACATTGAGCATGGGTCTAATTTTACTGTCGGTTTCCAGGATGATGATATCGAAATAGCGCCCCTTTTGATGTCGCTGGTTTTCAACAATCAGAGCGTATTGTCGTTCCTTTGCGTTTTTTTTCTCTTGTAGTTGAAAACGGATGTCTTTGCCATTTTTGGCAC
>JASFTL010000030.1:0-15070 GCA_050053555.1 Desulfobacterales bacterium | reverse complement strand
CCTGCATTAAAGTATTCAGCAAATAAAAAATGTTTCAGTGATTAAGGTTTGCTTGTAAAAAATAATTAATCTTTAGCCTAAGCTTATGTTTTTTATAGAAATATATCTATTTTTCTTGACTTTCATAATTGTATTCTTGTATGGAAACGTAGTTAAATAGATATGTGTTGAATTTGAAAGAATGTGTCCTTTCCTCTGATCATCAGAAAAAGCAATGTTTTATAGGTTATCATTAGGTCCCATTCACAAAGAGAAAAGGGATTATTTATTGATTGATAGTCTGTTCAAATTTCTTATCTGAGATCTTATTCATCAAACAGCTCTCTTGATTTCACTCAGCCGCCCTGTAGCATTTGAATCAACATTATGGATTAATTGATTCCGAATCTACACTTCTTTCTGAACCTGTTCCGTAGCCACTTTTTTTTCAACTATTTTTAGCAAGTAAATTTGCAGGCGTTTTTCTGAACTTTTGCTGAATTAAGACAAAATGATGAAAGGAGGAAATGAAAATGAAAGGAGAACATGTCAATTGCGAGCCCTCTCAGGGCCATGAATTAATTGCTGACAACACTGAAGTTTTTTTGGCCCGTCGAGACGTGTTGAAAGGTTTTCTCGGGGGAATGGGTGTTCTGATGTTCGGTGCGGGTTTCTCTGGTTGCGCCTCATTCTGGAAACAGCCAACGCTGAAAGAATTTTGGCAAGGTGTTAATGAGGTCCAGGCGAGTGACCTGGTTGCCAGCGTTATCATTGCTGCTAGAGCCCAGACGGATTATTCGAGAGCGTTTTCAGCAGCAGAGCGTGCTTCATCCATTCTTGGTGGTGATGCCGGCAGTGAACAGCGAATGAAAGCCGAAGCAGCTTTCAAAAAACGCACCAGGGAGCTGGGTAATGCAAAGGCGCTTTTGGCTTCACTAAAACAAGGAATGAGTGCTGATAATAAAGCCAAGTTCGACAAATACCTAAAAGACCGGGATATAAACATAATTATGGCCGATGCCAGGCGAGCTGCGGTCGAACAGGTTGTTGCTGCCGATATCCTGCCCAGCGAAGCAAAAAGGGCTGTCGACAAGCTTGATAAAAACTTGAAATCTGCTGTCAACCTGCAGTCGTTTGATGGTCTGGTGCAATACCTGGATCAACAATTAGACGCACAGCTCGGCAAGCGGTTCGGTAATCCAGGAGGATCCGAAGGTCTTTGCATTCTGATTCTCCTTTTGACCAGCATGTATATCGTGCTGCTGCTAGTCGCAGTGCTGGTTTGGGTAATGGTTTGTATTCTTACGCTTGGCTTTGCATGTCAAAGTGTAACCCTTGAAGACATCCTCAATGATATGATCGACGATATATGCGCATAATAAGAATGTTTTGGCGAGTATAACCAAGCAAAATAAAGTTTCAAAGATGGTATAAAATAGAGGGGGCCGCCTATTAATTTATGCGGTTCGCGCATATGGGTCAATACTTGACGGGCTGTTGCCCAAAGTAGGGCTTAAAGCCGCGAAATAATTTTTGATAGATTGTTATCTCGGTAGCTTTAAAACTAAATAGAAAGCTAACTACTGCGGTTATTTGCTGTTTAAAGTAAGAAAAGTGCTCCTGAAAAGCTTCATATGCCTTCTGATATCTATGTTTAATCTGGATCTTTGCGCCTGCAGCCGGCTTTTTGGCATTTGCAAGCAAAACCATGATATTCTGAATACCAGCAGTCAAATACTCCTGGATTTGAACCCGCCACAGTCGGCGCCAGCGGGCGCGCTTGTATCCATAGCGGGTTGCGCGAGCAAAGGTTCTTTCCATCAGATGCTGCCTGGTTTTAATATCTTTTTGGGATTCATTACTGCTTGCCAGGGTAAGCATAGCATCGATATCATCTTGTCTGACATGACGCTTGAGGGTTCGTCCGGTTTTTGAACGGGTACACTGTTGTCGCAGATGGCAACGGTTGCAGATTTTAGCGGTCGCACTGTATTCATAATGCTTACGCTTTTTTCTATATTTTCGCTTTTTCATCTTTTGACCTGCCGGACAGATAAAAATATCTTTGGCAAAGTCATAGATGAATAGCTTTCTTGGAAAGATGTCTTTTTGCCGGCCGCTTCCCTTTTGGGTTTGCTCCAGGCAGGGCATATGCGCTTTGATGCCGCGATCGCAGCAGGCCACATAATTGTCAAAGGTTCCGTATTTGCTGTCGCCTACGGCAACCTCAACTTGTGTGCCGGTGTTTTTTTCATGGCTGTCAATCAGTGCCTGCAGTCGATGGGCTTCATGCACTTCGCCCGGGGTGACTTCGGTGGCAGTGATAATCTCGCATTTACTGTCAACGCCGCGGTGAACCTGATACTCAAGCTTGGATTTGCCTTTGCCCCGGCGCGATACCGAAGCATCCGGGTCGGTGGTGGACAGATGCTTTTTGTTGGCGGCACCGGATTTGGGAGGATTAGGACCATTGTCTTTTGCAGATGAGCCTTTTTCCTTTTCCAAACGTGATTCTAGAATTTGGTAATTTTTATTCAAATAACGATTTAAAGAAGTAGTTTTCACCACAGAATTGTTGGAGGCATCGGCTTGCATGATGCTAGAATCGGTAAACAGCTTGCGGCCATCAATCAGGCCGGCATCGGCGCACTGTAAAACGATACGTTCAAAAAAAGTTTTAAAAGCCAAAACGCCCCAACGCGCCCTGGCTTTGGAAAGCACGCTATGATTGGGAATCTCATCGTCGATGTCATAGCCTAAAAACCACAGCCAGTCTAAACGCATGGGAATGGTGGCCATCAGCTCACGCTCAGAGCGCACGTTATAAAAGATCAAAAGCAGCATCATTTTTAATATAACCGGAGGAGGCACTGAGACATTGCCTTTGACACCGTAAGCGGCTTCAACTTCTTTATAGATAAAGTCGAAATCAATATGTTTGCCAATTTGTCTGAGGATGTGGTTTTTGGGAACCCGTTGATCTAAATTAAACTTTGTGTAAAATAGCTTTTTCTGAACTTTTGGCTGGCGGCCCATCATATGTAGTAATTCTCCTGAAGGTTGAATTACTAATTGTCTAGCAAAAGTCGGTCATTTTTTCAACAGTTATTTGGGCAACAGTCCGTTCATTCTTGACAAAATGTGAAGGATGAAGACTTGATCCTTTGCTAAATATAAATAGAGCGGAGGTCTCTCTTTTTCCTCGACGATTCACAGCCACTTTCGGCCCGTTCGATCCTGAGGAACAGATTGCTCTTCCGGATGCTGATCGTGCCATTTTCAGGAGGCCTTCTGTCTAACTGCCCAGAATGGATCTGCCCGCCACCAGCCGCATAATCTGGTTGGTCCCGGTATAAATCTGGGTCAGTTTAGCGTCGCGCATCATGCGCTCCACCGGATAATCCTTCATGTAGCCATATCCGCCCATCACCTGAACGGCATCACAGGTGACCTTCATGGCCGTGTCCGATGCGACGAATTTGGCCATGGCAGCCTGGGTTGCCGCTTTGCGAAGTTCACCGCTGTCAAACAATGCGGCAGACCGGAGCGTCATCAGCCGGGCCCCTTCAACGGCAGCGGCCATGTCTGCTATCATGAATTGAATAGGTGATAACGCAGATATGGGTTTTCCGAACTGGACACGATTTTGTGCGTAATGGACGGCCTCCGCCAGGGCACCCTGAGCGATACCGACTGCCTGGGAAGCACAGAAGAGCCGACTGCATGAAAGGATCTGCATCAGGTTGGCAAATCCCTCTCCCTCTTCGCCGATGAGGTTTTCGGCCGGCACTTCAAGATTTTTAAAAAAGAGCTGTGAGTTTATCGAGCCTTTCATCCCCATCTTATTTTCGTTTCTACCGTATGAAAGACCGGGAAAATCTTTTTCCACGACAAACGCGCTGATGCCCTTTGCCTTTTTATCCGGATCGGTGTAGGCATACAGCACGAAAAAGTCGGCCACTGAGCCATTGCTGATAAAACATTTCTGGCCGTTGATGATATATTTATCTCCTTTATGAACCGCCATTGTTTCCATGCTGAGCAGGTCCGATCCGGCATTTGGCTCCGTAGCGGCCAGGGCGGTGAGGACCGTTGAATCGTCTTTCAACCGTGTGAGGTATTTTTCTTTCAAAGCCGGGCTTCCGCCGTAAAGAATGGGCAACATGCCGTCGGCCTGGGCGATCAAAAGCAAAGCCGAAGAGGCGCAAGCCTTTCCCACTTCACTGAGAATATAGGAAAACATCAGATAAGAGAGATTGACACCGCCATATTCCTCGGGAAGAAGCGGATTGAGCAAATCGTTTTCAGCAAAGGCTTTGTGCGCGTGATCCGGAAATCCGCCTTGGTCGTCCAATTCAGCCGCAAGCGGCGCAATCTCTCCACGCACGATTTTTCGAACCTCATCGATAATCATTTTCTGTTCTTTGTTTAATTCAAATTTCATTTTTTCAAACTCCCTCCATCCAAACGGGTTGGCGAATTGTCCACCACATGGGGTTTGATATCACTTATTTTATGGGTGGATATCCTCTCAGGCTTTGCCTCATTTCACTTTTTTGCTGAGTTCTCTTCCGATAATCATTTTCTGTATCTGATTGGCGCCTTCAAAAATCTGGGTCAACTTGGCGTCCCGGAACATGCGTTCGATCGGAAAATCTTTGATATAGCCATACCCCCCAAGTACTTGAACCATGTCCGTTGTAATTTTCATGGCAGCGTCGCTACAGAAATATTTGGCCATGGATGCCAGTTTTGTGCTGTTAATGCCGCTGTCAAAAGCCAAGGCAGCCTTTTCCATCAGGCCCCTGCTGGCTTCGATAAGCGTGCTGGCCTCGGCCAATATAAATTGAATCGCCTGGTGTTCGATAAGCGGTTTTCCAAACGTATACCGCTGCCGGGCATAATCTATCGTGTAGTCCAGCGCACCTTCAGCCAGGCCCAGTGCCAGCGCGGCGACCGCTGGACGGGACATATCAAAATCACCCATGGCAATGGCAAACCCTTGCCCCTCTTTTCCCAAAAGATTTTCCTGCGGGACCGTTACATCCTCCAAAATCACCTCTGCGGTATTGCTTCCGCGAAAGCCGCACTTGTCTTCAATTCTGCCGATGCTAATGCCCTGCGAGTTGCGCTCCACGATAAAAAAGGAGAGCTCTTTTTCCCCGGTCTTTGCCAGAACGGTGTACAGACCGGCAACAGATCCGTTGGTTGCAAACGTTTTTCTGCCGTTTAGAATATAGTTTTTGCCAGACCGTCTGGCTGTCGTCCGAATAGCCTGCACATCGGAACCCGCGCCCGGCTCAGTCACCAGGTAGCCGATCAGATTCCGCTGTTCCGAGAGCATCAAGAAATACTTCTTTTTTTGCGCGTCATTTCCGGCAAAAATCAACGGGTAGCTTCCGACCGCCTGGATAATTAACAAAAGGGCAGATGCAGCGCAGGCTTTGGCAATTTCCTCAACGGCCAAGCAAAGGGTAAAAGATGGATTTTGGGGCCAGCCACCGTATTCTTCCGGGAGCATTATCTGTAAAAGCCCAAGGTCCCAAAATAAGGGTGCGATCTTTGGGTTTAAGCTGCCCGTGCGGTCGGTTTCTGCAGCAACCGGGGCAACTTTTTCTTTTACAGCCCGTCTAAGATTGTCCAGCAGAATTTTTTGTTCTTCGGAAATTTGAATCATTCCATCCTCCTGCAACTTTTATAAAAAGTGGACGAGTATAAAATGATCACTTTGTTTATACCCTCCAATTTAAAAAGAGCCAACGCTTTCATTCACCGTTATTCAACTTAGTTGTGTTCGCCGGAATTTGCAATAGAGCATGGTCAGAATCGTGCCAAAAAGGGTACAGAGACAAAATTGAAATAAAACATGTGTTCATTACGCATCGGAATATGATAAACAAGGCTGGCCAGCATGGAGACTGGCCTCTATCCGGCTGAGTGAGCGCAAAAAGTGAAGCCTCCCCGCGCAAGCCGCGGGGCATTCTGGCAAAGGAGAGTAAAAAGGGCATGTCCTTTCAAAAGGGATCGGTTTATCATGCAGTGTTGAGTCCCAGCGCAACATATGGTACTCCACCTCCAAAAAAGGGGGGGCCGGATTACATCAAAACCATGAATGGAGCGTACTGACCGATGGATTTTCAACTTACCAAAGAGCAAAAACAAATCGTCGCCTCTCTTGACGAAGTCGGAAGAGATGAGTTCGCCAAAAAGGCCGCGCGTTGGGATGAGAATCATGAATATCCCTGGGAAAACATCCACCAGCTTCGGGAAATGGGTGTTTTGGGTATGACCATTCCTGAAAAATACGGGGGTCAGGGAAGACCTTTGATCGACGCGGTTCTGGCGATCGAAACCACGGCTAAGTATTGCGGTGTCACCGCCCGGGCGATCGTTGAGACCAACATGGGGGCGCTTGGCTGCATCATGGCCTACGGCACCGAAGAGCAACGCAAGCTGGTGTCGGGAAGGATTTTACAAGAAGGGGACAAGCCGGCCATCGGCATGACCGAACCGGAAGCCGGCACCGCCTTGACCGACCTTACCAGTAGCGCCGAAAAAAACGGCGGCAGCTATGTCATCAACGGTACCAAGCACTGGATCACCGGCGGCGGCATCTCGGTCACCAACTTGATCTTCGCCCGGTTCATCGAGAACGGCAAAGATTTAGGCATCGGCGGCATATTGGTGGACAAGGGGACCCAGGGGTTCAGCTTCGGTACCGTGGAAAAAGCCATGGGATTAAGGGGCATCCCGGAGACCGAGCTGATTTTCAAAGACTGTATCGTGCCTGTCGAAAATGTTGTCGTCAAAGGGGATGGCAACGAAGGTTTTAAAAAACTGATGTACGGCTACAACGGCCAGCGCGTGGGCGCCAGCGCCGTGGCGCTGGGATTAGCTCAAGGGGCGCATGATCTGGCCATTGAATATATGCAGAAAAGACATGCCTTTGGCCGTCCGATTTCTGAATTTCAAGGCCTGCAGTGGATGATGGCAGACGCGGAAATGGAGCTTAACGCCGCCCGCTTGCTGATCTACAAAGCGGCCTGCAATGCCAGGGACTTGCCCAATAACGTCCGTTTGCCCTATATGGATGAAGCCTCTATGGCCAAGGCCTATACCGGACACGCGGCCTTGCATGTGGTGAGCGAAAGCCTCCAGATGTTCGGCGCTGCCGGGTACTCCCAGTCTCTGCCGCTGGAGCGGATGTTCCGGGACGTTCGCATGTTTCAGATCGGCGGCGGCACCACCCAGGCGCAGAAGAACATGATCGCCAGATCGATATTCAAGAAGAAATTCAGCCTGCGCAAATAGGGGGGTACCGTAAGGCTTTCCTTCCGGGAAGCGGCCTTTTAAGATAGTCTTTTATTCATCTTTTACTATTTGGGGGATCTGGAAATATGCAAAGCGAACCCCTGCTAAAGAAGATGCGAATCCTCGATTTTACCCGCGTATTATCCGGCCCTTTCGCCACAATGATGCTGGGGGATTTGGGCGCGGAGGTCATAAAGATCGAGCCCCCCAACGGGGATGAAAGCCGCTCATGGCCCCCGATATTGAAAAACGGGGTGAGCGCCTATTTTTTGGCCCTAAACCGCAACAAACGATCCATTGCCCTGAACCTGAAAGAAGAGCGGGCACAAAATATCGTTTTAAAGCTGGCTGCAGGAGCAGACGTGGTGGTGGAGAATTTCACACCGGGTGTGGTTGCCAAACTGGGAATCGATTACGAAACCGTTAAGAAAGAAAACCCGGCTATCATCTATTGCGCTATTTCCGGTTTCGGCCAAGATGGGCCCTATCGTGACAAAAAGGCTTATGATCCCATTATCCAGGGAATGACCGGGTTGATGTCCATCACCGGCGAACGAGGTGGTTCACCGGTAAAAATCGGCATTCCCATTACGGATCTTTCGGCCGCCTCCCACGCGGTTAGCGCTATTCTGGCCGCCTATATATCCCGGATCGAAACCGGAAAAGGACAGTATATCGATGTTTCGCTGTATGACGGCGTCATCAGTTGGCTGACGATTATGGCCATGGATTATTTTGCCACCGGCAAAGCGCCGGAGCGCTGGGGCCTGGACCATATTCACCGGGTGCCTGCCAGGGCTTTCCTGGCCTCCGACGGACGCTGGGTTCAGGTGACGGCCACCAGCGATCTCATGTATGCTAAGTTTTGCCGTCTTTTAGGGCTTGAGGAGCTCATCGACGATCCGCGATTTGCCGCCAATACGGACCGGGTTCGGCATCGCGATCAGATCATGCCCTTATTTGAAGGAAAAATGAAAGAAAAGACCAGCCGGGAGTGGCTGCAGATCTTTGAGGAGGCCGGCATTCCCTGTGGGCCGATCCTCGATATGGGAGAAGTGTTCGCCGCCCCCCATGTAAAGGCCCGTGACCTGATGTTTACCATGCCGCATCCCATTGAAAAACAAATTCCCCAGCTGGGATTCCCATACAAATTCTCAGAGGCATCACCCTCGGCAAGGCTCCGGCCGCCGTTGTTGGGAGAACACGCGGATATAATTCTCAGCCAACAGCTGGGCATGGACAAGGAAGAAATCAGAAAACTGATTGAGGAAAAGGTGGTCATGGTTTGATGGCTGAACGCTATGTATGATTCGCATTTTTAAGCCTTACCGTTTGAATACATCCGACGAACTTCCCATTGTTTATAATGGGTGCAAGGGTCACACAAATGGTTTTCCCGTAGGGTTTAGTCTCGTAGTGGAAAGGG
Organism: Desulfobacterales bacterium; assembly: GCA_050053555.1. Lineage (GTDB taxonomy): Bacteria > Desulfobacterota > Desulfobacteria > Desulfobacterales > JAHEIW01 > JAHEIW01. The sequence continues at coordinate 6,354 of JASFTL010000030.1, read as the reverse complement.
TCCTTTCTGCCTTCCTCAAATGCCTTTAGCATCAGATCCACTTTTTCGTTGCTTGTTGCTTTATGATGTGAATGGATATCCGTCCCGATATATTCAGTTTTCCGGTCTAAAATTTTGGTCGAATGCGGGTTATAGTATAGAAGTGTTCCTTTTGTATCGATAATTGTTACGGCAACCCCCATGCAGTCCAGCGCAAGATGGAATAGTTCCCCCAATTGGTTTTTGCACTCGTCTTCATTCATTTTAAAGCTCCTTTATCAACAGGTTTTATTCCATTTTTATACTGTTGGAATACAGTAAACAATGAATTTTCGAAACCGGACTCTCATTATGAGATTATCGGCTTAAAAGAAACGCCGGAAAAATTTGACGGCAAGCTACGCTGAATTAATCCCTCTGAATTTATTAAGACTTGCAAAATTTGGCGCGCTTCCGCTATGCTCAACATATGACCCCAAAGCGAAAGGAGGTCCCATGAACGAAAGCGCCATTAAAATTAGACTCATGAAGGCTGAAGATTTTGACGCTGTGGTCGGGATTGACGAGAAAGTACTCGAGGCGTCCCGGCCGGAATACTATGAAATGAAGTTCGAAAAGCTTTTCAGCTCCAAAGATTATTTGCCGGCGTCGCTTGTGGCAGAGGAAGAAGATGGAACGGTGGTAGGGTTTGTCATGGGGGAACTGTTTATGGGAGAATATGGTATTTTCCAGGAAGAGGCAACCCTGGATACCATCGGGGTCGATCCCGCTTACCAGCATAAGGGTATCGGTGAGCAGTTAATGAATGAATTTATGGATCATTTGAGAAAACTCGGCGTTCAAAAAATAAACACCCTGGTCGACTGGAACGATACCAAACTGATTCATTTCTTCAGCGCCAATCAATTTAGCCCCTCCAAAACCATTAACCTGGAGCGAAGCATTTGATGTCGGTGAGGGACCGGCGGTCACATTCAACCGAGTGCGCACTTGTAAAAAAAACCGTCGGCAGACGGAAATAATTTTGCAATTATGCAGATACCGGCAAGAAATCACACGTTTTTGAAGAACTCATTTTCGTGCCATAGTCTCAATGTATCGGCACCTCACAGCTAATTGTTTTATCCTCCAGCTATTATATAATTTTAGTCGTTGTAAATTATGGCAAAATAAATAGCAATGCTTACACATCAGATTAGGAATTTTCCGGCGTTTGCCCAATATGTATGCAAAAATGCAGCTCACTCACTAGTTGACCGGCGAGAAACTGGAACACAGACGTATGTATCTTGAAATCGTTATCAGAACTGAAACAAGCGCGGACATCGACGCAATAACCGAAGTCACGACTGCTGCCTTCGAAACTCTTGAAATCAGCAACCACACGGAGCAGTTCATCATAGAAGCACTGCGTGCCGCCAGGGCTCTCACGGTATCGCTGGTCGCCGAGCTAGACGGCCGTGTGATAGGGCATGTTGCGTTCTCTCCTGTGACCATTTCAAATGGAACCCAAGACTGGTACGGACTTGGACCTGTGTCGGTGTTGCCTGAATACCAACGTAACGGTGTTGGCAAGGCTCTGATACAACAGGGGCTGTCTCGCCTAAAAGACCTGAATGCACAAGGCTGCTGTCTCGTGGGCCATCCGGATTACTACAAAAGATTTGGCTTCAAGAACACGCCAGGGTTTGTGCACGAGGAGGTGCCGCCAGAGGTCTTCTTGGCGCTGACTTTCGACGGACATATACCGCAGGGAACTGCCGCTTTCCATGAAGGATTCAAAGCGGATGGCCAACAAGTCGCTCCAAAGAATGGCTGATTGCTGCCGCTGAGCGTGGCATTGACGACCTTTGCTATGTCCGATTTATCAACGGCTTTTGAGACCATAAAAGGTTGTGATATCAGATTAGGATATCTGAACTTTTGGCGAAATCCAGATTATCTCAATCTGCATTCATTTTTATTTGGTTTTTTGCACAGAATAATGTCAAATTGAGTGCATGAGTAGGAGGTATATATGGAAGCCCTTCTTTTAGAGCGCATGCTCAGCGGCCTGTTGCAGAAACAAGATAATCTCACCAATTGGCTCAACGCAACACCCTTGGACAAAAAAAAGGTCTTGTTGGGTCCTTCAACCGAGCAATCAGTGCATGCCCGCCTGGATGTGATTGATGACGCCATATCTAAAGCTGATGCAAAAACTTTAGGCAAGTGTGAAGTTTGTCATGAAGTTGTAGAAACAAAGCTTCTGGAAGTCGATTATACTGCTTGTGTATGCATTGAGCATCTTTCTGAAGAAGAACGTCGTCAATTGGAAAGCGAACTGGAATTGGCCCAGGATGTGCAGAAAATGCTATTACCACAAGAAGTGCCGAAAATACCCGGACTTGAGATTGCTGCGTTTAGTCGCCCGGCTCAAATTGTGGGGGGCGACTACTTTGATTTCGTTGATTTTAGCGATGGCCTTCACGGTCTTGCAATAGCAGACGTAGCAGGTCATGGGGTATCGGCAAGTCTTCATATGGCCAGCATACAGGCTTTGCTGCGGACTTTAGTGCCGGCTCACAAATCGCCCGCCGAGGTAATGCGCCAGGTACACAAGCTGTTTATTCACAATATTCGCTTTGAAACGTTTGTAACGTTTTTCATTGGAGCCTTCGACCCATTAACAAAGATGCTCACATTTAGTAATGCGGGCCATCAACCACCACTGGTTTTGCACAAAAACGAGAGAAAAAAAGAGTCAGTAGAGATGTTACGGCCAACGGGGGCCGCGATAGGTTTGGTTGAAGAAGCTGAGTTCGCAGAGAAAACAATTGCACTACAAGAAGATGATCTGCTTGTCTTGTATACAGATGGAGTCACCGAAACTGTGAACCTTCAAAATCAGGAATTTGGCCGGGAGCGATTGATAAAACTGAGCAAACAACTAATTAATGCACCAGTTAGGCAAGTGGTCCAGGAAATTAGACAGGGCTTAGAGGAATTTAGCGAGGGCAAACCAATAGCCGATGATACTACGATTGTAATCTGTAAAATCAAATCGTAATTTTAGAAATTTAACTTTCGACCGTTGGAATCCAGCAATTGAACATAGGTTTCCTGGTTGTCCTTTAACCTGCGATAACTCCAGCAACCGCCAAGGATTTGATGGCCTTAAAAACGTGTGATATGCAAATGTATCCCAAGCATGACCGACTTTGCAGGAGTCTCAATGTATCCTTACTGCCGGAGCAGTCTCTTTCCAATTAATATCTCCAAAACCTTTGGGGTTTGATCCGTGAAAGATTATATCCCCAATTTGGTTCAGCTTAATATTTTCACAATTTTTGTAATTTTTGCATTTTGCATTGGTGGATGTGCTGGGGAAAATAATTCGCTATCAGAATCTCCAAATGATGATGTATTAGCTGGTATAGTTAATCCTTTTAATTCAACTTGCTATGATTGGAGAGGGGACATCATTCCATGTGACTTTAAGCGACAGTATGCAAAACTCCTGATCGATAAACCCATCCCCGATCCCCGTTTTATGGACAACAAAGACGGCACGGTGACCGATAACTTAACCGGGCTCATCTGGCTGAAAAATGCGAGATGCTTCGGGTTGATGGATTGGGAAGGTGCTCGGCTGGCCGCAAAACATTTGAAGAATGGAGACTGTGGCCCGGATCCCGCACTTATTCTTTCAGATGGTTCGTCAGCCGGCGACTGGCGTTTACCCACCATGAGTGAACTATGCACATTAATCGATTATAGTAAAAGGAATCCTGCTTTATCAGACGGCCACATGTTTTCAGATTTCCCGCCCGGGTACTATTGGTCGGCGACCACCTTTGATTATCATTCCGGAATGGCCTGGATTGTATACTTCGAATCTGGTACCACTTGTTATGAAGATATCAAAAATCGAGCGGGCCATATTTTGCCAGTCCGTAAACCTTTGGAATAATCTGTGGTTTTTTATATGGCTCCGTCCTCTTTTATAGTACTAAAACCTGTTGTAACTCCTACATCTATGCTGAATTGACCATCTCCAAAAATATGTAATATCAGATTAAGATATCGGTAATTTTACGATTTTAATCACAGATTACAAAAATTAGAAAAGACGGTTGATTTCATGGTGATTTCTGCCTATGCTAATTTTTTAAGAGAATCTGTTTTATACGTTAAAATGAATAAAATCCAAAAAGAACCAACGCAATTATACATCTCTGATGCCCAGAAATGTGCCAAACAAATGGTTAGAGAATCTTTGGCTGAAATTTTGGCAGCTACCTATCAGACACCGTCGCCTGAGCAGGTGATTTCTATTTTAACAAGGGACTTTGACCATTCATTTAATGAGTTCATGGCGCGACGCGCGATTATGAAATCTCATCCGGAATGGAGTGATGATCAGATAGAGACTGAAATAGAAATGCAAAGGAGGCGCTTTGAAGACGAGCTTTGGGTAAATCTAAGAGTGGCCGCATTAAACACCATTGAGGAAATTGAAAAACTGATAACGAGTTTAAATGATGCTATCAAAAAATGGAAAATTGAGAACCTATAACCTGCTATTTGAGAAATGAATTTATCTTATCTAATTTGCGGATATCTCTCCAGCGTATTTCACTTCCGAGCGAGCCTGCGGTATCTGCGATGTACCTGTTCATAATGAAGCCTCTAAAAAGTTCAGATACTGATATCATCCGCATTCTGGGGATCTACTGAAGAGTTGTGATACCGAACTGTCAATTGATGTTTCAACTCGCCTTTCGACTCCGTCAAATCAAGCATGGGTCGGGGCAATGAAATCAAGTCAAGTCAAAAAACGATGCGGTCTTGGCCGCAAACAAATATGAGTTCAGATTCCTTATCCGTGCATCCCAGCGTCATGTTAAGGGCCTGTCCCATTTCGGCGGCCAGGGCGGTCGGTCTTGACTTACTGATCATAATCGGCAGATGCGCTCTGGCAGCTTTTTGAACGAGTTCATAACTTATCCTTGAAGATAGAATCAGGATGCGGGCTTCGGACAGCTTGCGATTCATAAAGACTTTTCCGATGGCCTTATCCAGCGCGTTATGCCGCCCGACATCCTCGGCAAAAGAGATGATCTCCAGCTGCCTGTCAAATATCATTGCCGCATGCGAGCCCCGGGTTTTCTGATAGTACTTCTGGTGTTCGGAAAGCTTGTTGATGCAGTCAAAAATACGGCTGATTTCGACCTGGAAGCCATTTTCTGCCGGTGTCAATATCTGATGAAGGTCCTTGACCAGCTCCTTGCCGCAAATGCCGCAACTGGTCTGGCTGACAAAGCCCCTTCTCTCGAGCAGATCCGGAATCTTTTTACGCCTTTCGGGTTTGAGCCGGATGTCAATCACGTTCGGATCCAGATCTTCACAATATCCGATGGTCATGAAATCATCCGGAGAATCCGCAATCCCCTCCCCAAGACAGAAGCCGGCGGCGTGAAATAACTCTTCGCCGGGTGTTCTCATCACCACTGAATACGGCTTCTCATCGATACGAATCAAAAGGGGTTCCTCGCCGATCAATTCGTGGGATCCGGTCCGGCGAACCCCGCTTTCATATCGAATCACTTGATAAGATTCAGTAATTTTTGCTGTATCATTCAATTGTTCCTGCTCCTTGCGAAGCATGATGTCCAGCTGTTGTCAGGTCTCATTTGATACCGTTTTTTTTTGCTTTCTGACGATGGTCCTTTCCTCTTCAGGTATCGGCGGCGGAACCGGCTCGCCGGAGATCTTATCCACCGCAGCAAAGCGCGGCGGGCAAACTTCAAAGCAAGTTCCGCATTTGATGCACGTGTCCTGGTCAATGACATGGATCTTGTTCTTGCCGCCTGCAATCGCCTCTACGGGGCATCGCTTACGGCAAATCATACAGGCCTGGCACTTGGCCGGATCAATATAGTACGAGACGGCTTCACTGAATAACTGGTCGATCTCGTCTCGGGTGAAAAGTCCCTCATACTCTTCTTCGCTTTCAAGGCGGGACGCCAGTTTCTTCCTTTTTTCGATTTTAATGTAGGGGATCAGCTTTCTCGCTTCGGCAAGTTTGGACTTTAGTACATCTTCGTCTATTTCTTCGCTCTTGCCAAGGGGTCCCAACGCCTTAATGCGTCTGCTGAAATCATCAACAACTTCGGTAAAAAGGATGCCGTCACCGGAAGACATAAATTCGATACTTAACCTTTGCGGGTTTAGCCCGATGTGCTCCATTATTTTTCTGGATAGCAGCACCATGTTGAGGGCATCGTAATTTCCATGGGTAATATAATTGCATTCATTAAGACGGCAACCCCCAATAAACACCCCATCCATTCCATTTGAGAAGGCTCTGAGCACAAATTCCAGGTCGACTCT
>JASFTL010000029.1:0-15469 GCA_050053555.1 Desulfobacterales bacterium | reverse complement strand
TCATCGGAAAAATAACCATTTCAAAAAGAAAATTAAAAGCCGCCGATGAGGTGGAGGTGAAGGTGGAATATTACCTGCCCCCCTCCTTTTTCCACATTGAACAAGAGCTTATAACCGGATCTGGCAACGCCATGTTCCTTCGCCATTTCCTTGGCCACGAAAATCAATTCCGATAGGATCTCCTGATCCGCATCAGAAAGCTCGTTGACACTGCGGATATGCTTTTTAGGCACAAACAGCAGATGAACCGGTGCGTGGGGGTTAATATCCTTAAATACCACCAGGGAATCCGTTTGATGTAAAATTTCAGTAGATGTATGACCATGGGCGATCTGGCAGAAAATACAATCCTTTTCCATTCTAATGTCGTCTCCTCTAAACGCGTATTGGATTTTCGCAGGTTACTGAGTTGTGCCGTAAGAAGCTGTCATCTAAACGAATTAATAAGATCCTGTCAAGGAGTGGTTTAATAACACCTACCGGACCCTGATGGATACCCGCAATCATTAATGGATGAGATTACGTGTAGATGGATCCAGCGAAAGGATTGGTGGAGAAAGACCATTTATTTTTTATCGTGGGAGATTCAAGCGATTTCTCTAATTCCTTTAAAAATTGGGGTCGGGGTATCTCCCGAGCGCCGAAACTGAGTAAATGGGCGGTGGTTATCTGGCAGTCAATCAAATTAAAATTTAAGGCCCTTAGGTGTTCAACCAGGGCCACAAAGGCAACCTTGGAGGCATTGCTGATGCGGGTAAACATCGATTCTCCGAAAAAACACTTCCCCAATGACACACCATAGAGCCCTCCGGCCAGCTTGCCATCCCGCCAGCTTTCAACCGAGTGTGCCAATCCGGATTCATGCAAGTTGCAATAGGCTTCAATCATATCGTTAACGATCCACGTGCCCTCTTGCATCCGAGTTCGACTATGCGCACAGGCCCTTATCACCGATTCAAAGGCCTGATCCACCGTTACCTCAAAGAGTTGTTTTTTGATGGTTTTCTTAAGGGACTTCGAAACTTTGAGCTCGGAAGGATAAAGAACAAGTCGTGGGTCGGGTGACCACCACATGATCGGTTCATCTTCCGAATACCATGGGAAAATGCCCATACGATAGGCAAGCAGCAGCCGCTCCTGGCTCAAATCACCGCCAACAGCCAACAGACCTTCTTCCGGAGCAAGTTGTGGAGAGGGGAATATCAAATCGTCGGATAAGAGGTAGACAGGCATGTTCGTGGCCAAACAGGAAGTTGATGGCTTCGTCCCGGCCCCGTCTGGAATGATGGAATACTGGAATACTGGAAAAATGGGTTTTGAGATACGGCAAATTTTGACAAATGATACAATTCGTCCTGGCGATAGAACTTATAAAAAATCATGTCCTTTTGAAAACCCACTATTCCATCGTTCCATTATTCTATTTAACTGAGGGGGCGGGGAGTTTTTCTATTCTATTCTCGATAGACCCGCATGGACTTTGGGACACCGGGGGATTCGGCCGCAGCCGGCCGCAACAAATCTTTCCCGGGCTCTGGCAACGCCCCCTTCATCTCAAATTGACCCCTGACAGGCAGCAAGGATAGTCGCTGTCGCGGGAATCGGTCATCCGGGGCTGCCCCGGATAAATCTGAGCGGGTTTGCTGCCGTTTGTTCATTTTCGGGATTCATTGTTGCGGACCGCATGCGGCCGAAATCCCCCGGTGTTCCGAATATCTCAGGGGGCTCCAGAATGGATTTCAGGTCAAAACTCCCCGACCTCTCATTTAACTATAATGGAAGATGAGCTGGTCGTCGGCCAAGTCAAGGGCCACATGCCCCCCGCCTTGTATCTTGCCGAACAGGATTTCATCAGAGAGCTTATCTTTGATCTCGGTCTGTATGACCCGGCCCAGCGGTCTGGCGCCGTATGCCGGATCATGCCCTTTTGCGGCCAGCCAGGTGCGCACCGCCGGCGAAATCGTCAGGGCCACCTTTTTGATGGCCAGCTGCTGATTCAATTCGGCAATAAACTTGTCCACGATCAATTCCATGATATCCAGATTGAGCGCATTAAAGGTAATGACTTCGTCCAGCCGGTTTCTAAATTCAGGGCTGAATAGTTTTTCAATGGCCTTTTTGCCCTTGGATTGCGCGTCCTTGTGGGTTTGACCAAATCCGATGTTGGCAGCACTCATCTCTCGCGAGCCGGCATTGGAGGTCATCATCAAAATCACATTTCTAAAATCCGCCTTGCGGCCATTATTGTCTGTCAAGGTTGCGTGATCCATTACCTGCAGCAAAATATTAAACAGATCCGGATGCGCTTTTTCAATTTCATCCATCAGCAGCACAGAGTGAGGGTGCTTGCGGATGCCATCGGTCAGCAAACCGCCCTGATCAAACCCGATGTAGCCGGGAGGGGCTCCAATCAGACGGGCAACAGCGTGCTTTTCCATATACTCACTCATATCAAAGCGCATAAACTCGACACCCAGAATACGGGCCACTTGCAAAGAAACTTCGGTTTTACCCACACCGGTGGGACCGGTGAACAGAAAAGCGCCGACGGGCCTTTCCGGTGATCCCAGACCCGCACGCGAACGTTTTATCGAAGTGACCAATGCTTTTATGGCGTCATCCTGACCAAACACCACCTCTTTTAAACCATCTTCCAAATTCTCGAGCTTTGATCGGTCGGAAGTGGAGACGCTCTGAGTCGGCACGCGTGCCATTTTGGCGATAATTTTTTCAATATCGGCCGGATTGATTTTTTTTCTGTGTGTTGAACCGGAAAGCCTGATAAACGCACCGGCCTCATCAATGACGTCGATGGCTTTATCCGGCAAAAACCGATCTCTGAGATATTTGGTCGAAAGTTCGGCAGCGGCTTTTAGGGAGGCATCGGTATAGGCGATACCATGGTGTTCCTCATATCGGGATCGCAGGCCTTTCAGGATTTTTACGGTTTGCGAAACCGGTGGCTCCATAATTTCGATTTTCTCAAACCGTCGCGACAACGCCCGATCCTTTTCAAAATGGTTTTTAAACTCTTCAAATGTAGAAGATCCGATACATCGAATCTCCCCGCTGGCCAAAACCGGCTTGAGGATATTGGAGGCATCCATAGAGCCACTGCTGGTGGCGCCCGCTCCGACGATGGTATGAATTTCATCGATAAACAAAATAGCTTTGGGCTTCTTTTGCAGCTCGGCAATTACGCCTTTTAATCGTTGTTCGAAATCGCCCCGGAATTTTGTCCCGGCTAACATTCCTCCCAAATCAAGGGAGAAGATCTCCATGTCCTTTAAGAGGTCCGGAACGTCTCCTTTCTGTATTCTCTGGGCCAGGCCTTCGGCCATGGCTGTTTTCCCGACACCGGGATCGCCCACAAAAACTGGATTGTTCTTCCTTCGGCGGCAAAGCACCTGCATCGTGCGTTCCAGCTCGGTCTGCCGTCCGATGAGCGGATCGAGCTTGCCTTCAGCGGCAAGATCGATGAGATTAAGTGTAAAAAGCGCCAGTGGACTTGATTTCTTCCTTCTATCTGCTTCTTCTTTGCCGGGCCGTTCCAATCCGCTGCCGCTATCGGCAAAAGAGCCCTTCACAATATTGTGTGAAATATAGTTTAGGACATCCAGGCGTGTGACGCCCTCGGAACTGAGAAAAAATTCAGCATGAGAATCTTTTTCCAGAAAAATAGATGCCAGAACATCGGCAACGGCAACTTCCTGCTTTTCAGCTGAGCGGGCATGATTGACCGCCCGTTGGATGACCCGCTGAAATCCAATGGTTTGTTGCAGCACATAATCATCACCTTCCGGTATCTGCTCAATTTTTTCATCAAAAAACTTCTCGAGCGCATCCAGAAGATTATCTGCATCACCGCCACAATTTTCAACGATCTCAACACCGGTGGGATCATTCAAAATGGCAAACAGGATGTGTTCAATGCTGACATACTCATGGCGTCTTCTTTTTGCCTCTCTGACGGCAAAGCCAAGTGTAGCACTAAGTTCTTTGCTGATCATGATTTACTCTCTTTCCATGATACATTTAAGCGGAAATCCACTTTCGCGTGCAAGGGCTTCAGTTGTATTGATCTTGGTTTCCGCAACTTCATAAGAATATATTCCGCACAATCCGACACCGTTGTGGTGCACATTCAGCATAATCCGGGTCGCATCCTCTATGGATTTATGAAACACAAATCGGAGAACTTCAACAACAAAATCCATGGCGGTGTAATCATCATTCAACAATAACACCTTGTACATCGTTGGTTCTTTGAGCTCTTCACCAACCTTTGGGTCAACACCTTCTTCTAATTCCGGATCATATTCACCCATGGAATCGTTCTCCAATGAAAAAGGTTTTGTCGAAGTTTACTTGTATTTCAATCGTTACAGAGTGTAACCTGTTTCTTGCAGGCTGGTTTAATGTTTTTATAATAATCATTTGAAACAGCGCTTGTAAAGGGCCTGATTATAATTTTACCTCATTTAGGTTTTGTTTGATCCTATCGTCCACAGCATTTTTTATATTTCTTGCCGCTACCACAGGGACAGGGGGCATTTCGGCCGATTTTTTTTGATTTTCGCTGCGCGGGTTTTGGTTTTTCAGGCTCACCCGCTCCTGAAAATGCCAGTTTCTGTTCTTTCGGCTGCCTGAGATCATCTATATTCTTGGGTTCTTCAATCTGGATTCGAAAAAAAATCCCCAGGGTCTCGTCTTTAATTCGGGAAATCATTTCATTAAACATTTCAAAGCCTTCTTTTTTATAAACGATCAGCGGATTTTGCTGGGCATAACCTCTTAGGCCAATGCCCTCTTTAAGATGATCCATTGAAAGAAGATGGTCCTTCCATAGATTGTCCACCGTTTGCAACATGACAACACGCTCTAGCTGCCTGAATTCCTCAGAACCGATGGCCGTTTCCCGTTGATCATAAATCCTGCTGGCTTCGTGAAAAATCAAATCAGCCAGCCCACCCCGATCGAGTTCCTCCAAGGCATCCGCATCAAAGGCGTTTAAGCGGAAATTAAACTGTTTAAAAACAGCGTCACGGATGCCCTTTAAATCCCATTCTTCGGGTGCGGCAATCTGAGCCGTAAAGATATCAGCGATCTCTTCCGCTTTTTCTCGGATCATTTCTACAATTGAGGGCTTTAAGCTCTTGCCGTCTAAAGCTTCGCGGCGCTGACGGTAAATGACCTCACGTTGTTGATTCATGACGTCATCATATTCCAGCAACTGCTTTCGAATTTCAAAATTGTGGCCCTCCACCCGAGCCTGTGCATTTTCAATCGCTTTGCTAATCATATTGTGCTCGATGGGTTCACCATCCGGCATACCCAGCTTCTCCATAATGTTGGTAATGCGCTCGCCGCCAAAGATACGCAGCAAGTCATCTTCTAACGCCAAATAAAACCGGGAGGAGCCGGGATCACCTTGCCTGCCTGAACGGCCCCGCAGCTGGTTGTCGATCCGGCGGCTCTCATGGCGTTCGGTACCCATGATGCGCAGCCCGCCGAGATCTGTAACCCCCTCACCCAGCACGATATCGGTTCCGCGACCGGCCATGTTGGTTGAAATCGTGACCGCACCCGCCTGCCCGGCCATGGCAATCACCTCAGCTTCTTTTTCGTGATTTTTGGCATTCAGGACGGAATGTTTGATGCCCCTTTTTTTCAGCTTCTTGCTAAGGTTCTCAGAAACATCGATTGAAATCGTACCGACCAAAACCGGTTGGCCTTTGGCATGCAATTCCTCAATTTCATCTAGAACCGCATCAAATTTTTCTTTACGAGTTTTATAAATCGCGTCCGGATAATCATCACGAATCATGGGCATATTCGTGGGAATCACCATCACATCAAGATCATAAATCTTTTTAAATTCTGCGGCTTCGGTGTCGGCGGTCCCGGTCATACCGGCGAGTTTGTCATACATTCGAAAATAGTTCTGAAAAGTGATGGTGGCCAACGTCTGGTTTTCATTTTCAATTTTAACATTTTCCTTGGCCTCCAGTGCCTGGTGCAGCCCTTCGCTGTAACGGCGGCCGGGCATCAAGCGGCCGGTAAATTCATCGACGATGATCACTTCCCCACCTTTGACAATATAATCAACGTCACGTTTAAATAACGTATGCGCCTTTAAAGCCTGGTTGATATGGTGCAGCAGTTCGATGTATCTGGGGTCAAACAGATTATCCACTTTCAGCAACTGTTCACACCGCGCAACGCCTTCTTCGGTCAGCGTCGCCGATCGTGCTTTTTCATCGATGCTATAATGTTGCTCCCCCGACAGTCTCGGAATGAGGCCATTAACCTGATAGTACAGGTCAGTCGATTTTTCAGCCGGACCCGAGATAATCAACGGCGTCCGGGCTTCATCGATCAATATGCTGTCGACCTCGTCGACAATCGCGAAGTTGAGCTGGGGTTGAACAAGTGATTCATGGTCGAATTTCATATTGTCTCTTAAATAATCAAAGCCGAACTCGTTGTTGGTTCCATAGGTAACGTCGGCCGCGTAAGCTTTTTGGCGCTCGGCATCATCCAGCCCATGAACAATCGAACCCGTTGATAAACCCAGAAAGTTATAGATATGACCCATCCATTCGGTATCGCGACGGGCCAAGTAGTCGTTGACCGTGACAATATGCACCCCTTTTCCGGTCAAGGCATTCAGGTAGGCCGGCATGGTCGCTGCCAATGTTTTTCCCTCACCGGTTTTCATCTCGGCGATTTTGCCCTCATGCAGCACGATTCCGCCGATCAGCTGCACATCAAAATGGCGCATATTCAGCGTTCGTATGGATGCTTCTCTGACGGTTGCAAATGCTTCCGGTAAAATATCGTCCAGGGCTTCCCCGCGATCGACGCGCTCTCTAAACTTCGGGGTTTGCGCCTTGAGCTGGTCATCGCTCATGGCCTGAATTTCAGGTTCTAGCGAATTGATGCGTTCAATGGTCGGTTGCAGCCGCTTTAATTCCCGTTCATTTTTGCTGCCAAAGACTTTTGTCAAAGCATTGAGTAACATTCCAGGGGTTACCTTCCCGCTAAATTTCACCTAAATTGTGCCGGGGCGGCAATCCTCCAGAGGAGGATCTTCGGTCCCCCAAAGGCGGATCTTCGACCTCGACAACCGCTCAACTTGGGTTTAGGTATGAGGTCTACAGGTTTTTGTGTGAATTATACCAAATTTGGGATATCTCTCAATAACAAATTTGGAGATGGCCGACAGAATCATAATATAAACGTGGTAAGCGCCGGAAACAAGGTCAATCTCGCTTTAGAACGAAACGAACGGAAACAGAATGTCTCCCCGCTAATTCATCGGCTGCTGTTGACCTGAGTCAGCTTGTGGGTAGATAAGAAAGGGATCGTTCTTGGAATATTAATTAAGGATGTATTTTTCCGGATTCACCGGAACTCCGTTCAGATGCACTTCGTAATGCACATGCGGTCCCGTGCTGCGGCCGGTGTTCCCCACGAGAGCGACGGGTTCCCAGCGTTTGACTTTTTCACCGCGTTTTTTCAGAAACTTCTGACAGTGTCCGTAGCGGGTAACCATGCCATGGCCGTGATCGATAATAATGGTCCTGCCCAGCAGACCTTTATTGCCCACATAGGTGACAACCCCGTCGGCCGTCGACAGAATCGGTGTTCCCTTCCGAGTGGAGATGTCAAATCCCTGATGGAATTCCCGTTGTCCGGTAAAGGGCGATACCCGGAAACCAAATTTGGAGGTAGTCCATGATTTTTCCCCCTGGGATATGGGACGGATGGCAGGCGTTGAAGCCAAAAGGTTTTGTTGGTCTTCCAGGGATTTGAGAAGGGATTCAAATTCGTCTTTTTGATGAATGGAGGCACGATTTAATTCATCAATCTGCTCATGCATGTCGCGTATCAGGCTGTTGTGTTTTTCCATCAAGGGCAGTCGGGCATCCAAATCTTCAGGTATGGAACCGCCAATACCGAAAATGTTAGCCGATTCGTCGGTTTTTTCTATATTGGCGATGATGCGAATTTTTTTCTCGAAATTGTTCAGCGTAACCAGATGGGACTTTAGTGCATTGATCTCGTTGGCAAACTCTTGAATTTGTTTGCGCTGGCTTTGAATCTCGCTCAACTCATTGGTTAAATAGATCTCACGGGTTTGTAAGTGCGAAGTGGTTTTTTTGAGCTGGAAGTAGTCGAAAACGACATAGCCAAAAAATATCAGACATGCTGCGAGAGAAACAGCGACCAAACGAATGAGCGTTTTGGAGGCGCAGATCTGCTTTGCAGGCGCTCCACTATTACTCAACACGACAAAAGAAATTTTCTTTCGCATAACGGTATACCTTAAAGAAATTATGGATTTGCCCGGGTTATCAATATTTAAACGATCAATGCTGTATAAAACCAGTGTTGATCGAATTTAATCTATATGAATGCGGTTGATTGAGTTGCAGCCTTAGATATCAATTTGGGATTGTGGTATCATATACCAAATATCCATGTCAAGTACCTAAGTTTCCACAATTATTCAATCTGGTTTTTGACCTGTTTTTCATTATCTGGCGACGACCGTTTACCCGATATATTGATACCAGTCGTTCACAGCAGCTGGCCATAATTTCGCTGAAAAAAAAAACGCCTTTGAGCCAAATCACCTAAAGGCGTTCTGATCGCACATCGTCGGCAACCTGGCAGTCCTAGCCGCATCGGCTTTAGACCCATAGCTTTGCGCCGCCATCTTTCGGTGACTTTGCCTTTTCGTTTAAAAAAATGGTCTTAAAAACAATATATTAGGGAACTATTTCATTGTCAATATATTAATAGTCTAATCTATTTACTATATCGGCCGTTGTCGGCTTAACTTTAATTTTTTTTATTTTAAAAAATTTAGGCTGCCCCCAGCTTAAACTTCAGAGACTTGAGGGTGTTTTTCATCAGCATCGTGACGGTCATGGGTCCGACACCACCGGGAACCGGAGTAATTGATCCTGCAATCTCCTTGGCCGCATCAAAATCCACATCTCCCTTCAAAATCGCTATTTTCTTGCCTGTTTTTTCGCTGATCTTTTCTCCTACCCGGTTGACACCCACATCGATGACGCATGCGCCCGGTTTAATCCACTCGGGTTTGACCAGGCCCGGAACACCGGCGGCGACGATTAAAATATCGGCCCGCTTACAATGGGCTGCCAAATCTCGGGTACGGGTGTGCACAACCGTCACAGTCGAATTGGCACCATCGCCTTTCTGCAGCATCATATTGGCAATCGGCTTGCCGACAATGTTAGAGCGGCCGACGACAACGACTTCAGCGCCGCTCGTTTCCACACCGGCTCTGACAATCATTTCCTGAATTCCGGCCGGCGTGCACGGCGGAAATTTTACTTCATCGCCGCCAATCATCAGCCGTCCCACATTTACGGGGTGGAACCCATCCACATCTTTATCCGGATCGATGGCATTGAGCACCTTTTTTTCATCTAAATGCTTTGGCAGCGGAAGTTGAACCAGAATACCATGAATGGAATCATCGTTGTTGTATTTATCAATTAGGGCCAGCAACTCTTCCTCAGAAATATCTTCGGGTTGGCTGTCTTGAATTTCTTTGAAGCCCAGCTGATTGGCAGTTTTAATTTTCAGCGTCACATAAGAAATGGAGGCGGGATTTTCCCCGACCAAAATGGTAACCAGGCCGGGCACAGCACCGTGTTTTTCTTTGAGTTCTTTTACCTCGTCTTCAATTTCTTTTAAGATCTTTTCGCGGATCTCCGTCCCCTTAATTAGCTTTGCTGTCATCTTCGTCCTCCTTTGAGCGATAGTTGTTCGTTATTCGTTATTGGTTATTCGTTATAAAATATTCCGTTACATACAAAACATTCCTAAACAAAAGTCAACAACAAATAACCAATAACAGATAACAATACACTGAAGTTTAGAGCGGATATGGAATTGGGTCCAACCCGGCTGTTTCATCCAGACCCAGCATGATGTTCATGTTTTGGACGGCCTGCCCGGCAGCGCCTTTAACCAGGTTGTCAATTGCCGAGATCAGTATCAGCCGATTGGTGTGCCCATCCAGTTTAAATCCAATATCACAGAAATTGGTTCCTTTCACATGCATGGTATCCGGCACCCGCTCTTTGGCACATAACCGGATAAAAGGATGCTTAGCGTAGACCGAAGTATAACAGTGAACAATATCTTCTGGTTTTAACGCGGCGACCGGTGTTGCATAAACAGTGGTTAACATTCCTCGGCTCATCGGAACCAGGTGCGGAACGAATGTTAACCTAACCGGTTGATTGGCCTCACGGCTCAGAATGGCTTCCATTTCTGGATTGTGACGGTGCACGGCAACTTTATAGGCTTTGAAAGATTCATTTACCTCACAGAAGTGACTGGCTAACGATACGGATCTGCCTGCTCCGGAAACCCCTGATTTTGAATCGACGATCAAGGTGCTAAGATCCAGAAGGCCTTCTCTCACCAGAGGAATAAGGGGCAATAAAACGCTGGTGGGATAGCATCCCGGGTTTCCGATCAAATTGGCGGATCGGATGTCTTTAAAATATAGTTCACTTAAGCCATAAACGGCTTTATCGAGTAAATCCTTGGCGGTATGCGGCTGATAAGCAGATTCATACACGGCGGCATCCTTGAATCGAAAATCAGCAGACAGGTCCACGACGCGAACCTGCCGCTTGATAAATTCCGGAACAAGGGTCATTGGCAGTTGATGCGGAAGCGCTGTAAAAATGACATCTGCGCTGTCACATACCTTCTCGACTGCCAGCTGCTGACAGACAAGATTCACGCATCCGGCCATTGCAGGGTAAACATCGTCAAATTTAACCCCAGCAAACTGGCGGGAGGTCAGGATCGTCAATTCCACCTGCGAATGCCCTGAAAGAATTCTGACCAGTTCCGCTCCGGCATAGCCGGTTGCGCCCACGATTCCGACCCGTATCATAAAGCCTCCTCTAAGCGGAATTATAAAATGGCCCGTGCCAATAAGATCGCTTTATATTTATAAATTTTGACCTTTAGCAAATATAACCGCTTCTGACAAGGAGATTCACTCGCAAGAGGTGGCTGAAAATATTTATTTTGGGATCGCCGAAAAAAATGGAAGAAAATGAGGGAGTCTATCACAACGACGTCAATGATAATGGACTATTGGCGCGGTTTACACAGGTGCCGTTTCTTCAAGTGCCATAACCCATCCGACTTTACTTGAAGAAAGAAAAATGGCGGTCACCGTCGTGCTGATGGCGTGATCATTTAAATCGACAAGAAAACTTATTTTGGATTTTGCGGGCAACTGAAGCACCTGCTTGAGTGCGTCGCCCAATTTTGCTCTAACTTGTTTCGGGAAAATGTCAACTACCGGGCGGTTGAGAATTTGCATTGGTAATTTATCCAAAATTTCAGAGGCCATTGAGTTGGCATTTAGGATACGCGTATCAACATCAACCACAATAATACCAACGCCCAGACTTTCGATAATCGCCTGATGAAACTTCAAGGAGTTTAGCAATTCCACCGCGTCCCGTCGCGGATAAACACCGCCGGTTTCCCTTATTTTCATTTCGCTGGGGGGAAATTCAGGATGTGTTTCGATTTCAGCCATAAATTCGTTTAGCTGGACGGCCAGTTTATCAATCGGTCCTTTAGCCATATAATAATCGGCGCCGATTTCCTTCAGGGCACCGAGTTGTTCGATCATCACACCCGATAATGCGACAATCGGAAAATGATTGGATCCATATTTCTGACGCACGAAATGAATGAATTGCCGGCCATCGACCTTGGGCATTACCAAATCGACAAACACGATATCATGGGGCGTGTCTTCCAACTTGGAAATGCCGTCTTTACCATCATAGGCCTTGGTAACCGCATATCCGCGTTTTTCGAGCAGTTCACTGACAAACTCCACAAAAAAGAAATCTGAATCCACAACCATTGCTTGTTTTGACATGATTTTCACCTTTTTTATTTTACTCTATACTGACGCGGCGAACTTCACGCATATCGGTGATCCCTTCAAAAACTTTATGGACGCCGTCCTGCTTCAGGGTGGTCATCCCGTCTTTAACCGCCTGTTTTGCCAAATCCTGCGAGGTCGCCTGTTTTTTAATTAACATTTTTATATCCGGCGTGCCTTCTATTAATTCATGAATCCCCATTCGGCCTTTATAACCGGATCCATTGCATTTTTCACAACCCGCAGACCGATGGAGCTCGAAGGCGGAAGAATACGCTATGCCCAGATTTTGGAAAGGCTCTTCCCCGTAATCCGCTATGATATAATCAAATTCCTCCTGATCCGGGTGGTAGGTTTCGATGCAGTCGGTGCACAATTTTCTCACCAGCCGCTGGGCCAGCACCGCCAGAAAGGAGTCTGAAATGTTTAGCGGGTTCATTCCCATATCCAGCAATCGGGTTAAGGTCTCCGGCGCATTATTGGTATGCAGGGTGGATAACACCAGATGTCCGGTTAAAGAAGCTTCAATCGCCGTGGCGGCAGTTTCACGGTCCCGCATTTCGCCGATCATGATGATATCCGGATCCAGCCTTAAAAATCCTCTCATAATTTTGGCGAAATCCAGACCAATTTTGGGTTTTACCTGTACCTGCCGCAAGCCGGCCTGGGTAATCTCTACCGGATCCTCGGCGGTCCATATTTTGACACCGGGTTGATTGATATGGGCAAGGGCGGAATGCAATGTCGTGGTTTTACCTGAACCGGTGGGGCCGACGCAAAGAATTAAACCATACGGTCGTACGATAACCCGCTTTAAAACATCTAAATTCCGATCACTCAACCCAATTTCATCTAATTTGAGCGTTCCGGATTTGGTCAAAATACGCAACACCGTATCCTCAAATTTACCGGTAGTGGGCATGGTGGACATTCGAAGTTCAAAATCCTGTATGCCTTTACGTTTAAATGTTATTTTCCCGTCCTGCGGTCGGCGGCGTTCGGCGATATCAAGATCGGCTAAAATTTTCAGGCGTGAGACAATTGCAGGCGCCATGGCATTGGGAACTTGAATATACTCATGGCAAACCCCATCGGTCCGAAAGCGTATGGTCGTTTTTCGGGTTATGGCCGAAGGTTCAATATGGATATCGGAGGCTTTATTACGAAATGCGGTAACTAAAACTTGATCCACAAACTTAACCACCTGACTGGAGGATTCATCCAGACCGACGGCATCCTCTTCTACCTCCTCCTCTTCTTCAAAAGAAATATCCGGAATGATATCGTCCAGGTTTTCAAATACATTTCCTGAAAGCTTTTCGACTCGCGGATCAAAAAAATGATTGATGTATTTTTCTATGTCCTCCTTGAATCCCACCGCAAAATGGATTTTCTGGTTGGTCATCAAGGCTTTGATATGATCCGTTTTCCGAAGGTCTTTTGGGTCGTCAACCAGAATTTCCACACCGCTTTTATCCCAGCTTAAGGGCACCCACACATAATAAAGCAAAAAGGATTTTTTTAGCTTGTGTATGAGCTCACCAGGAACGGGTATTTCCGAATCGAAGTCGCGAAATGGGCAGCCATAGAACATGGACAAGGAATTACCGACCTCCTCTTTTTTGACTTTAAAGCGGTCAACCAAAACGAATTCCACACTTTTTCCCATTTTTTTGCTTATCGCCAAGGCTTCTTGCAACTGGTTAGTGGTCGCTAATTTTTTTCTCAATAGATAATCGTACCTCGAACTGCTGGAGATGCTGGATTTTAAAGAATCAAGTCGATTGGCAATCTCTTCATTTTTAGGATCGATTTTCGCAGCCGCTTGGTAGAGCTCTAACGCCTGATCGCGTTGATCCCTTTTTTCCATCTCATTGCCGAGCCAGAATTGAATTTGAGCGTTTTCATTGTCTTTCAAATTGTGCTGATAAATGACCTTATAAGCCTTTTTAAGAACTTCCCGGGCCTGTGTGGTGCGCAAAAGACAGGTTAAATAATCGACGACAATCTGGGCCGGAGAATAATCCAGCTTCGAGTAATCAGATTTTCCAAAATCAAACTGCAATAATTTTTCATACTCACCCGTCGCCTCCTCAAGAAGGCCGAGTTCTTTCAACGCCCGGGCGCCATCTAGAATTGTCGGGACATCATCATGCAGAGAAAGATTTTTTCGAAAAAGCGTAATGTCTTCAGCCGATAAACCCTGGTTTTCAGCCATTTCCCGCACTTCAATTTCCTTGCGTAAATCGCTGACCTTCTTACGAATTGCTTCCGCGCTTTGATCATCCTGATCAGATGAGAGGGTAAGAACCTGTTCGTAAAGCGTCAGGGCCTCATCGATCATACCCATTGAATGGCAAGTCTCAGCCTCTTTAATTTTTAGTTTAATGTCGGTTTGTTCAACCTTCCGCGCATTGGTCTTCGCTTTGCCCATAGTTGGTTACCCTGGCCGTTAAAGCCGTAATGAGATCTTTTTCGCCGGTTGTTGCAGGCCCTTTAAATCAAAATCACATGAAACCCATTAACGCTATCGGCTGCTTTTGATAAAACTTTAGATGGTTAACCGAATTTAAAGCCCGACTGGAGGTAGGTTGCAGCAAGGTCTAATTGAGGCGCAAAAGCTCAATCATGCGTTGAAGAAACTTGACAGAATTTTTATTCCCTTTATAATTTTAAGGGTAGGCTGATTTTGGCGATCGGCATGACGAAGAAACGACCGAACACATGAGAGTAGTGGAAAAAATTAATTTGAATGCGGCATAAAGAAGGTTCGTTATAATGAGCTGAGCGGCAGGTGTCATGAAATTTGATCGTTTATGCTCGGCCTGAGGTTAAAGCAGGTGCTGCGTCGCCGCATATGCAATAATGAATAGTCGGTACCCAGTAGGTTGATATTATGCCAATATATGAATATGAACATCTCAAACGAGCATGCAAATTAGGGAAGGTGTTTGATCATAAACAATCTTTATCGGATAATCCGATATCAGTATGTCCTCATTGCAAGGGTCCTGTACAAAAAATCATCTCGCAAATAAACATTAGCTGTCCGAAATCAAATGGTGAGCTGCGTGACCTG
The DNA here is from genome assembly GCA_050053555.1 of Desulfobacterales bacterium. Taxonomy (GTDB): domain Bacteria; phylum Desulfobacterota; class Desulfobacteria; order Desulfobacterales; family JAHEIW01; genus JAHEIW01. Next base: position 416 of record JASFTL010000029.1, on the reverse strand, counting down.
GGCTTTACCAAATTGGTAAAACGGGATGATGGCGTCTATGAAAACGTGACGGCCCGCGACGGAGATAGCCGTTACATGCAGCGCGGCAGGCCGGAAACGATTCCGGATTTAAGTAAAAACATCGCAGATTAATAACCCCACCAAGCAAAGTTTCGAGTCTCAGTGTTCAGGTTTCAGAAATTATCGGGTTTCAGATGTCAGGTTTCAGTGTTCAGCACCAAATCAGGCTGAGTCTCAGATCCCTCAGCGCTGACACCTGACACCCGAAACCTGACACCCAAAATAACATGATTTTCCAAACCGCCAAGTAAAACCGTTATATTCATACATCCGACCAATCGGTTACTTAGTTAATTTGACCACCAAAAAGCCCGAATTTTTGCGGCGAATGAATAGGTTTACAGATTGGCCTGAAT
>JASFTL010000028.1:0-15588 GCA_050053555.1 Desulfobacterales bacterium | reverse complement strand
ATGAGCGGCTTCATATCCCCTCCGTTGAAAAGCTTTGGAAGTTTCTTACAGCTCTCTTGGCATCCTACGGCTCCTAAAAGCGCCTTGGTTGTTATTCGCCGCACCCAACTTCATTTTCGGCTTTTGTTCTGCCATCACGCCTGAGCCGGTTATGTATCTGTAATGGCTACATGGGTAAACAAAGTGCTGCTGCTATCTGCTAAATCAGCAAAGAATTGGACTTCTCAAATTCCCGGATAACTTCGAGGAAGGAGCTATAATGAAGGTAAAAGAATTTTCATTTGGGACCATCAACATTGATGGTCGAGATTATTTTAAGGACATTGTGATCCACAAAGGCAAAATTGAGAAGAGAAAGAAAAAAGAATCAAAAAAATTCAGGCGCCAATTTGGTCATACCCCTCTTTCGATCTTCGAAAATATCCCCTGGAACTCTAAAAAGCTTATCATAGGTACCGGCCATAGCTCTGCCTTACCGGTAATGAAAGAAGTCAAAAAAAAAGCCAAAAAGAAGGATGTAGAGCTTGTTTTAATGAGTACTCCGGATGCGATTCGTAATATTAATGAAAAAGATACCAGTCTCATTCTTCATCTTACCTGCTAATTCATTAAGGATATAATACGGTTCAATGAATAGAAACTGGAAGCCTGCAGACAAATTATTTATTTTTGGCAATTAAAAGGCGTTTATTCCTTTTGCGGGATTTTTCGATCTGCTTGTCTTCACCCCAGCGCTTGAAAAGATCATGCTCTATGCCGATGTAGTCAAATACCTTGCCGATGGTTTGATCGATAATATCCTCGATGGTTTTGGGTCGGTGATAAAAGGAAGGGACCGGCGGCAACAAGTGGGCGCCCATTTCGGCAGCCATGGTCATCAGCCGAAGGTGCCCCGCGTGCAGCGGTGTTTCTCTGACGACAAGGACCAATTTTCGTTTTTCTTTTAAGGTCACATCCGCCGCGCGAACCAATAGATTTTCATTATAAGAGTTGGCAATGCCGGACAGGGATTTAATGGTGCATGGAATAACCACCATGGCTTCGGTTAAAAAGGATCCGCTGGCAAGCGAGGCAGCCATATCTTTATGATCATAGACGACATCCGCCATGTCTTCAACTTCAGCGGGCTTGTAGCGGGTTTCGATTTCGATATTTAGTTTTCCGGCCTTTGATATAATCAGATGGGTTTCAAAATCTGTTTCGCGCAGCAGGTCCAGCATACGCACACCGTACGTGACGCCGCTGGCGCCGGATATGCCGATTATGATTCGTTTTGTCATATATACTCCTCTTTAAGTTTTGTACCGTTCGCTTGTCGTGCTCATGGGGGCCTTTGTTCTCGCACAGCCCGCATGGTGTAGCTCAAGGCTGAAGGCTCAAAGCTCAAAGCGAAATCGACTTTTTCTGCTTTCAGCATTCAGCATTGAGCCTTGAGCAATGATGCCTTTGTATCTCTGCGACGAAAACAAATCAAAAGTAAAACCTCGATAATTGTAACCTATTTCTTCAAAGATGAAAATTCGGCCATACATTTTTGCAAAATCATGTCCACCAGAATTTCACTGTTTTGGATAATGCGCTGAATGGCCCCTTCATCAAGGTCATCCCAATGAATTCCCGCTGTCACAACCACCGGTGTATTCAATGCTGCCGCCAGGATCTCGGCCGAGGCCTTGGCCAATTCGTCCTCCTTATGTCCTACAAAGCAGATAACGGATGCGCTGGCACTGGTCACATCAGGATTTTTCAGGCTCGGGCGGGGTTGCGCAACCGCCACAGCCCCGATATGGGGTTTTTCGCCACCCCAGATGGCCACCAGCACATCTTCTCCGATCAATCGGATACTGGCCGAAAGATTATAGGCGTCTTCGTTGGTTTGTATGGAAAATTCTTTGCTTGCCATTTAAAAGATTTCCAAAGCGGAGGCAACGACTGCCTGCGCAAAGGCATCATCCTCCATATTGGCCGGCACCTCAACAATTTGAAATTCAGAATTCAGTTGTTCGCGAAGTTCTTCGATAAAGATGCGATCTTCCTCGGGATTGTAGGTCGGATTTCCCGGGATGTCCACTGATGACCACCCGTTCAGCGGTATGACAACGCTTACCGGGCCCGAGGCGCGGTTCAGTTTTTGCGCAAAAACATGAGCCACTTTTTTTAATTCATCCGGTGAAATCCGCAGCCAAGTGCGAAATTTATCCAGATCGTATTTTGCGCGCTGCTGGTGCTCCGGCGTATATTTAGATTTGGAAGGTGTTATATGGTTTACACTGCAAGGTGCAATCACCTGAGGGATTCCGATTTTGCCGGCTGATTCCAGACGGTCTGGACCGGCATCTCGCGTGAAGCCGAATAGGTGCTCGCCAACGCCACCGGGTGCTAAATCGACGACACCCTGAAACAATTTTTGTGAAATCATCTCTTCCATGGCGCGGTCGCATATTCCGGCGGCATGAAAGCCGATGACCTGGTAACCGGATTTTTGCAATTCTGTTTGAACCCGGCTGGCGCATTTGTCACAGGGCCCCAGCATGGTCATGGCGATGGCCTTGCCGTTATCTGCTCCGGGCGATGTGACTTTCCCTCGCACCATGCCGGCCAGAGCGCCTGCCGCTCGATCGAAAACATTTTTGAGCAGATCAGAGAGTCCGGACAATTCAATGACCGAATGAAAAAGGATAATGTCACCGGTACCGATGTAACGGGTGGAAAGACCCGGGAGGGCAGCGGCAGAGGAAATCATCAATTTGGGAATACCGAAGGGAAGGGACCGCATCACATCAGTCACCATCAGGGTGCCGGTGGCCCCGCCCATACCGGTCACCGCATGGATTTTGCCTTCTGCTAGCAGTTGATTGGCGATGGTGGAAGCCCCCGCTATGGTGATGTTGGTGATCCGGGCGCGATCTTTCGACTGGCGAATCTCTTCAAAGCGGCTTCCGCCTGCTTCAGCAACACGATCCGGCAAAATATCAGCCTCCGCAGCCCCGTCGCCGCGCATGGAAATGTCCATTAGAAGGACCTTGAGCCCCAGGGCTTCCACCTGCTTTTTGAAATATAAGGTCTCTTCCCTTTTGGTATTCAGGGTAGAAATTATGAGAACAGTCTTCTGCATCGGCTATCCAAAAAAAAAATTGCTTACACAAGACCGTTTATCGGGCCTTAGTTTCCGCGACGTGGGTCCGCGTGAGACAATAAATGTTAAAACCTATCTCTAAAATAGTAGATCACGTTCCCCGCTTGAACGCGGGATTTCACGTCTTCATCCAAATAAATTAATGTGTTCATCAAAGCGCGACACAAATCGATTCAAAAACGGAGCATACACGCTGGTATTCGAGTATATTGAATCGGTTTGATGCACTCCTTAATATTCATAAAAACAGGTGTGTAATCCCGTTTTCCCGGGGTAACAATGCCCTTGAGCGTCAGATGCATTTTTGAGATAGCTTCTAGTGTTTTGTCCCATAAAAATATTACAAAAGTCGTGTGGTATATTTTAGTTCAGTTGAGGTGTTTAAACAACACAATGTCTGTGGTTTCAGGTGTCAGTGTTCAGGTGTCAGCATTTTGGCCGCTGGCTTCTATCCTGCGGTTGCTGGCCAGTCGCCAGGGGCCTGACACCTGACACCCGAAACCTGAAACCGATTTATCCCTGACACCTAAAAAAACGACAAATTCAAAATGGATAAAATCAATCCGTGTTTTTTAAATTACTTGCGGGACGTAACACTAGGAACTTTCCTGCTTTACCTTCTCCGCAATCTGTTTTTTTAGGGTCTCTTTGTTGACTTTTCCGGAATCACCGACAGCAGGGAATTCGGCCACGATCTCCAAGCGTTCCGGCAGCTTGAACATGGCCAGTTTTTTACCTTTCAGAAATTCAACCATCTCATCAAAGGTGAAGTCCTGTCCGGATTTGGGGATGACATAGGCGCAAGCGCGTTCTCCCATTTCCCTGTCCGGATATCCGACAACGGCGACCGAAGCGACCCTGGGATGATCATTGAGCAATCCCTCGATTTCCGCCGGATAAATGTTCTGTCCGCCGCGGATAATCATATCCTTGGCGCGGCCCAATATCCAGAGACATTCCTGGTCGAATTTGACGATATCGCCGGTGGTGGTCCACCCATCCGGATCGAACACAGTGGACGTCAGTTCTTCATCGCGGTAATAGCCAGCCGGCGCATGGGGGCCTCTGAAATACAGAATACCGGGTTCCCCGTCCGGTACCTCATTGCCGGCTTCATCCAGAAGGCGCACCTTGTTACCGGGCAGCATGCGACCGACGGTCCGGCGTCTGAGGTCTTTGGTATCCTCCACCCGGCAGCCGGATACCGATCCCATGTCCTGGGTGCCCAGGTCACTGGTGATGACGGCGCCGAAGGCTTGCTCGGCCTCTTCGGCAATCTGGGGCGAGAGATAGCCCCCCGCCGAGCGAATAAAACGCAAAGAGCTTAAATCATATTTGGAAGTGTCGCATTCCAGCATGCGGACCAGATGCGTGGGAACCACACCGATAGCCGTGGCCTTTTCTTTTTCGATCAGCGCCAGGGCGTCTTCCGGGACGAATTCCTCCAGCATGACCGTCTTGGCACCGGCCAGCGGCGCGGCAAAATATGTCAGGGTTCCGGCGGCACCCCCGGCATGCGGGGCAATTGCCATCGTAATGTCATCTTTGTCCAGGTTCCAGATGCTCACGCGTCCCTTGGAAGTACAGACGCGGGGGGCGGTGGGCCATTCTACGAGCTTGGGTAATCCGGTAGTGCCCGAAGTGGTTGTAAGCAGGGCGACATTCCAGACCGGATCCAGCCGTCTTTCGGCAAGGACATTTTCATCAATGGATTTATCGGCGGCGGCCTGAGCCGATTGGGTCAGAGAATAAGTGTTTTCCGGAGCCGATTCGGGTACGGCATCGTCAAAAAGAAAAATATGTTTTAGATGGGGAAACCGCTGTTGCAGGTCCTTATACATTTCGAGATAATCAAACTTGCGGTACTCATGGGGAATGACCACTGCTGCGGCTTGCGTTCTTTCCACCATGTATTCCAATTCCCTTTGACGCAGATACGGATAGACCGTCAGTGATATGAGGCCGGCCCTTTCACTGGCAATTCTAGCCAGAAATCCGTAAACACTGTTAGGCGATTGAATAATGATGCGGGAATATTGCGGGATGCCCATCCGGACCCAGGTATAGGCAATGCCGTCCACCAGACGCTTAGCCTCCGCCCAGGTAACGCGATATTTGGAATCCACCAGTGCTTCGCGCTCACCATACTCGCGAGCATTCCTGTCCCAGAAGTCATAAAAGAGCTCCTGGGTCCAATATCCTTCGTTTAAAAATTCTTCCACCATCTCTTTTTGATATCGGATCGGTTTCACAACTTTCCTCCCTTTACGTGTTAATATCGTTTTGTTGTGACGCTAATCTTGTTTTTTCTTGGGTGCGGAACGCTTGGCTTTGAGGCTGGTTTTAAAGGTTTCCCAGAATTGCCTGTCGGTGTCTTTCCAGGCAGCTCCCCAGCGTCTTTCGAAATATGAAGTTGGTAAGCGTTCATGCCAGGATTTCCAGGGATCACGACCCTCCCTTTTAGCAATTAAGACATCATTTAAATAGTCGGTGATGTTTGTCAGCTCTTCTTTGGGTAAATAGGAGACCGCGCCTTCCTTGATCGATCGCACCAGATTATCCGGGCTCCAAGCATGTGCGGTCAGCATGACCGCCGGTATGTTTTTGCGGGTCGCAATATCCAGCAGACCATAGCCATCAACTCCCATGATATCCAGGATTGCCAGATCAAACCTATGGGATTCCAGCAGCCGTCTAGCTTCTTCAAAAGAGGTAGCGGTCACAACCTCGCACATCGGCAGTAAATCCACTAAAGTGTCCAATACATCCTTTTCGTCGTCGACCGCCAGGATGCGTTTGCCGTCCAATAATTTATATTCTGCCATCTTCGCCGTTCCTTATTGAATTGCCTTCCATATTAGGAAATTGAACTGTTATTTGACATTAAATACTTAAAGATGTCTTGAAAATAGCAGATTATGCGCAAGGGCAAGGCGCAAACCGATTCAAAAACGGAGCATACACGCTAGTATTCGAGTATTTTGAATTGGTTTGTAACACAGCCCTTGCGCATTAGATGCATTTTAAGGCATCTTTTAAAGGCCTAATTCAGACCACCGACCTTTAACCTTCTCAACCATTTCCTTATCCAATTCGATAGGAATGGGCTTATTCTTCCATTCATAAGGAATAGTGGCATCCAGCAGGAGCCGGCCTGTAATTTCCCTGGCTTCGATGGGAAGAGAGGGATCTAAAGGCGTTGATCTTCCGCGCTTGATGACCTGGGATCGGTTGGGTTGGAACCGGAAACTCAGGGCATACATGACGCGGGGTATATCCCAGGGATCAATATCTTCGTCGACTACGATGACCGTTTTGAGGCCATAGGCGCCCATCTCGGTGGAAATGGCTGCAGTTAATACCTGGTCGGCATGACCGGGATACATCTGTTTCATGGAAATGATGGCCAGAAAACGTCCCGAACCTTCCGGCGGGCAGTAAACCGCTTTCAAGCCTGGTATTTTCATGGTCAGCAACTGCTGCCACAGGGTGGCGCCGTATGAGAGTGCCATGGTCATATGCGTGTCGGTAACTGCCCGGCCGACGGTGGTTCCCCACAAAATAGGATTGTTTCGGTGGGTGACGCATTTGACATCAATGTAGTTTCGGGGATCCGTACCCACGCCGGAATAATAGCCGGTATATTCGCCGAACGGTCCTTCTTCCATAAATTTGTCGGCATCCACTTCACCTTCTATGACGATTTCAGCATGAGCCGGTATGGGTAGATCCACGGTTTCTCCCGGTACCACTTCAACGGCTTCGCCGCGTAAAGCACCGTATACATCATACTCGGATACAAACGCAGATACACGGGCCGCCCCTAAAACAAAGAGCAGGGGATCGCAGCCAATAACGGAGGCGACGGGCATGGGTTTGCCCATCGCCTGGTACTTTTTCAGCATGATATCGGCGTGTTTGCCTTTGATAAACTGGGTGCCGATTTTATCTTTTTCCAGAAGCTGGCTGCGGTAAGTTCCCAGATTCACCCACCCGGTCTCCGGATCTTTGCTGATGATGAAATGAGCCGTTCCGATATAACGCCCACCGTCCAGCGGATACCACTGAGGCACCGGGAATTTAAAAAGATCGATATCATCACCGGTCAGAATATTTTCTTTGCAGGGTGCAGATGAGGCATCCACCATTTTAGGCGGTGTCAGGTTCTCACCCAGCTTGGCCCACTCTTTATAAAGATCTACAAGGGTAGATTCGAGGGGCAGGCCCATAATCAAAGCCAGTCGCTGGGTGGTAGTGCAGACACTGGTGATCACCGGCGTATCATAATCTTTCACGTTTTCAAAGAGAAGCGCCGGACCGCTTTGTTCCTCATTGAGCTTGGCAATATGCGACAGTTCCAGATTCCAATCCACTTCGGCGGTGATCCGTTTACACAGACCCGTTTCCTCGCCTTTGGCAACAAAGTCCCTCATATCTTTCATAAAAAAATCCTCCTTTCCAAAATTAAATAAAATAATTTATACAAAGTTTGTTAATTTGTGATTTAGTTTTTTTGTTTTTTATATTTTTATCTCTCCCGCGGTTTTTCATAAACAACGTGCAGTTGAGATGTTGATGCGATTTGATATCCTCCCCAGGCAATCCGATGATGCGCTTCGTGTCAAAGCTGAAAAGATAGAGGCAGGTTTTTTGGGTTAAGTATTTGTTTGCTAAGGAATTTTAATGCGTTTCATGGCCTGTTCCATCAAGAGTTGTCGGCCGGTTTTAGCGCCAATGACCGATTCCTTTTCACGTTGGCTCCATACGGTTTCCGGGCGGGCCTGCACGATAAACATATTTTCCGGAAAAGAAATATCTTTATCAATGGCCCATTCAATATCCATGGGTCGGCCGTAATGGTCTTCGATATTTTTGGCAGCTCTGACCAGCGCTTTTATCTCGTCGTCCGCCAAACAGCAGTTGCACTGCATATCTTCATCCACGTCGGCGTTGACCACTTCCCCTTTTTCCAGATCATACACACATTCGATGTGCTTGGTGGATATGGTCCTTTCATTAATTTCCAGCATGACCTTATCGACCACAAACTTATCGGGGTTGACCGAGCCGGAGACCACCGTTTCTCCTAATCCCCAGCTGCCTTCGATGACCACTTTGGAAACATCTCCGTCTGTCGGGTTAAGCGTAAACATGACTCCCGCTGCCTTTGAATTGACCATCTTCTGTACGCCCACACTGATGAGTACTTTTTCATGCGGAAAGTCGTTTTTAATCCGGTAGGCAATTGCGCGCGGGGTGTATAAACTGGCCCAGCAATTTTGAACATTGCTGACGACCTTATCGACGCCCTGAACCCACAGGTACGTATCCTGCTGACCGGCAAAACTGGCGGTGGGCAAATCTTCGGCAGTCGCACTGGAGCGCACGGCTACGGGGACCGGTTCAATGGCGCATTTTTCACACAGCCGGTTATATCCCTCTTCGATGGCCGTGCTGACAGCCTCAGGCATCGGCGTATTTTTGATTAACGCCTGCACGTCGGCACTTGTATGATTGAGGGCCTTCACATCATCGGGATCCAGATCGGAAATGCGATCGATAATCCGATCCTTTATCCCGGCATCGGTAATGAATAATAAGTAGCTATCGGTGGTAACGGCAAACCCGGGCGGAACCCGAATAGCGGCTTTGATCATTTCACCTAAACTGGCATTTTTGCCGCCTACCAGGGGGAGTGAATTTTTATCCAGCTTTTCAAAATCCAGGATATAATTCATCTTCGATTCCTTTAGCATCCATCCTTTTGAACCCCCTCCCTCCTGGGCAGGGGGTTCAAAATAGAATCTCATTACGAGAAGACAAATGTTCTCTAACTGCATTAACATGCAGAGGTAAATTTTGCCTTCACTGCTTGATTAGCCTGCTCTTTTAACGATTTCGACCACCCCGGTGTCACCGTCGACTTTTAGGGTATCTCCGGTTTTGATCACAGCAGTGGATACTCCCGTGCCGGTAACGGATGGTACGCCGTATTCGCGGCAGACGATGGCAGCATGACTGGTCAGACCGCCAATGTCGGTTACCGCCGCCTTAATTTTCGTAAACACGGGTGCCCAGGATGGATTGGTGGACGGACATACCAAAATCTCACCGGGCTGCAAATCTACGATGTCCTTGAGCAGCTTCAATACCCGAGCCGGGCCTTCAACAACACCGGCTGATGAGGCGAAACCTTTGATCTCAGAGACATCCGCAGTTGCGGTTGCATCAACACCCTTGAGCCATTCTTTAACTCTATCGGTGGTGATCCCCCACAGCATGATCGTAAAAGGTTCGGCCACTTCTTCGGGCGGGACACCCAGCGCCGGGATGGGATTCCACTTGCCGGCAGCTTCCAGAATCTTTCTGCGCTTTTGGGCGGTGGCTTTATAATAGCCGCCTCGCATGGGAATATCCACGCCCAGCGCCCAACCGGTGGACAGTTCGGTCAGCAATTGCGGAATTTCATAGCGGTTGAACATGAAGATGTCATCGACTGCATCTAACATTCCGTTGTTGACCAGCAGCTGCCCGAAATCCCGTACCTTGTCAAACCAGATGGTGTGGAACCAGTGCTCCACCCAGAACAGATGGTCTTCGGCATACCGGTAAATCGTTCTGATAGTGTTATAGGCATCATCGAATGCCTTGCGGTCTTCGTCGGTTTTGATGAGTTTACGATATTCGGCCACAATTTCATCTCTTTGTTTTTCAATTTCATCAAGCGAACGTTCAATTTCTTCGCCGTTATCCAGCCGTTCGACATAACCTTTGATGTAGCTGTAGGGGATGTCCGGATCGGTCAGCCAGCTGCCTTCATAATGGAACCAGCCGCTGCCGCAGGACACATAGAACCACGGATCCTTGGCTTTCTCATACTCTTCAAGCCAACTCTTTCCATCAGCGGATTTTTTGAGTTCAGCCTCTTTATCTTTTACCGACTTGTCACTTTTGAGAATTGCTGAGACTTCCTTGGCAGAGGCTGCCAGTTTGGAAAGACGGCAAAGCTCTTCTTCGGGTTTAAACATGGAAACATAGGCGCCGGCCACCATCTTGCCGATGGCACTTTCGCTGATGCCCGGGAAGAGTTTGCGGGCGACATCCGCAAACATCAGGTAAGCCAGATAGGTCAAATTCAGCATTTCGAAATGATATTGCCAGCCCTTAAACATCTGGTTGACCAGCTTGTCAAAGGCTTCAATTAGATAATAACTGTCGTACACGCCGGTAGGAGCCGGCAACACCTGATCATCGGGAACAAATTTCGGCAGCTCCTTGGGGACTTCAACCGCGGCCATTTCTTCTCCAAGCGCTTTGAACTTGGTCAGCCATTTGTCCCAGAGTTCTTCATAGTGTTCAAATACGTAGAAAACGCGTTTCTCAAAATGCTGGGCTTTCTCACCGATGATCTCCTCCGGTGGCGGAGCGATGGCACAGATGTACATGTAACATCCCATCATTCGCTGGGCGATGCCTTGGGCCGGAGGGATGCAGAACACTCTTGTGGTGTACTGTGATAGCGCAATCTGCCAGGCCTCCTGGAATATTAAATCCAGGGGCGGCATGGGTTCCGGGGCGTGGATTTTGTCCTGATACCAAAATTGCGCTTTTTCCCAATCTGCTCTGTCATTGGAAAACAGGTGATGGGAAGGATACATTTCCTCCCAGCCTTCAAGTTCAGGAGGGACCTTAAACTCATGCGGGTCCGGGAATCTACCAGATTGTTCGGCCATTTTCTTTCTCCTTTCGTGGTGGGTTAAAATGCTGATTGGTGAGCTTACGCCATACGTTGCAAAAAAATTAAGGCTTTCGGTCGGAGGAACTGGAACTCGAATGCAATGTAGAACCAGTAGAGGTGTGAGCACAGAAGCCTGAAATTAAATAGGATTTATTTTTTATGCTGCAATAAAAAAAATCTGTCAAACTAATTTAATTTATGCTATGCATAAGTTCTATTTATGGATAAAATTAGTCCATAAAAAAAAGTTAACGAAAACTGATACCTGATACCGATTTCCCCATACTCGATATCTAAACCATGTTAAATTTTAACCAACTTAGAGTCTTCTATTATGCCGCCAAAAACTTGAATTTCACCGCCGCCGCCGGCGAGCTGTTTATTACCCAACCGGCTGTCACCGCACAGATCAAGTCATTTGAGGAATTTTGCAATCTGAAATTATTTAAAAAAAGGGGCCGCCGGATTTACCTGACCGATGAAGGCCGATCGTTATACGCATATGCTGCCAAAATTTTTAAATATGAAAAGGAAATTGAAGACGTCATCGATGACATGCGTGAACTCAAGCGTGGCATTCTCAGTTTAGGAACCACTAAAGCTTACGCGCGCTATTTTATGCCGCTGATGATTTCCACCTTTCATAAAAACTATCCCAAGATCAAAATACAACTAAACGAGGGCAGTTCACTGGACATGATCCACAGTTTGCTGGATTTTAAAATTGAGGTGGCGATTATCGCTAAAGCTGAAGATAACCCGGAAGTTCGTTTTCTACCCTTTGGCCAGGAAGAAATGGCAGTGATCGTTTCACGGACGCATCCCCTGACGAAAAAGAAAGCGATTTTATTCAGGGATCTGGCGACCGTACCGTTTATTATGAAAGAAAAAGGCTCCGGGACACGCAAACTGGTGGAAAAATTTTTTGAGAGCGAGGGATGTACACCGAATATTCTGGTGGAAACAAGTAATACGGAGTTCATCAAACAACTGGTGCAGCGGGGCGAAGGCGTTTCATTTGTTGTCAAGGAAGCCGTGGCGTCAGAGTTGAAAGAAAAAGAGCTGACCGCCGTTCCCTTGAAAGGACCTAAGGTTTATCTGGATGTCAGCATCGCATACCTGAAGAATCAGGTGCTTTCGCCTCCCGCCAGAGCATTTGTCGATACATTGATTGGCTTGAAATCAGGTGATCTGCATCCCATGGGAATCGGCCTGTTGATGGCCAAAATACTTTCCCAGCGCAAAGAGGAGCAAAGAAAAAGTTCCAAAATGCGAAATCTTCATAAGCGATAGATCTATTTTAAAGAAAATGAACCACATCGAAACGATCGACTTAAAAAGCGAGAAAAGGAAGCCGGACTATGATTCAAGACTGGGCGGTTTTAAAACGCGAACGGGTTGGTGATTTTAAAATCTTTTCGCTGCACAAAAAACAGGTACGCTCACCGCGCACGGGTGAGATCAAAGAAGTGCAGGCGATCGAATTTTCCGACTGGGTGCTGATTCTGGCGCTTACGGCCCAGCAGGAGGTGGTGATGGTTCGTCAATACCGGCACGGAATCGAGCAAGTGTGTTTGGAGCTGCCCGGAGGTTTGGTGGATCCCGGGGATACGTCGCCCGAATTGTCCGCCGGCCGAGAACTGCTGGAAGAAACCGGTTTTGAGGCATCGGAAATCAAGCTGATCGGAGAGTGCTGCCCTCAGCCGGCAATACTGAGCAATCGCTGTTATTTCTATCTGGCCGAAAACGCCATTAGCGCGCAAACACAAAACCTGGATCCGGGAGAAGACATCGAAATTCTAAAGATACCGTTAAAAGAAATTCCGGCCAGGATTGAAAGCAAAGAAATCGACCACGGGATGGTACTGCTGGCCTTCTTTTTTTTCCAAATGAACCAAGGTTGATTCGGCGTACAATCTGCTGATGCCAAAAGCTCGGGCCAGGTGGTTATCTTTTGAAAACCGTAAATCGGAAACCATGCGTAAAAGGTTTGCGGCAACGGTCTGAAGCCATGCAGTCAAAAAATAAAAAGGTCCACGTTTTTATTGTTTCCGATGCAACAGGGCTCACTGCTCAAAGAGTTATTACCGCAGCGCTAGTGCAATTTCCAGAGATCAATCCCATCTACAATCGATTTCCGAATATCCAAAACAAGAAGCAGGTTGAAACGATCTTAAGTGAAGCGGAAAAATTTAATGCCATCGTAATTTATTCCCTGGTTTCCAAAGAACTTCGCTCTTATTTCTTTCAGGCAAAGAAAAAAAAGAATATCTATTCCATTGATCTGCTGGGGCCTCTCTTGAAAAGAATCGGCCGGCTGTGGGATTTGATGCCGACTTCTCAGCCCGGTCTGCTTAAAGGGCTGGATGAGGCCTCCTTTCGCCTGTCAGAGTCCATCGACTTTACCTTAAGGCACGATGACGGCCAAAACCTTGAAACCCTGCACGAAGCTGATATTGTTATTTTAGGAATTTCAAGGACCTCAAAAACCCCAACAAGCTTTTATTTGTCCTGCAACAATAATCTCAAGGTTGCCAATATTCCAATCGTTTTCAATGAGCAACTTCCTGAGAATGTTCTCATCGCCAAAAAACCAAAGATCGGATTCACGATTTCCCCGGAGAAAGTGGCGATTATCAGAAAGAAAAGACTTTCTTATACCGATCCAAGTGATTACACGAATATTGAAGCGATTCGACGTGAATTACTTTACAGTCATAAAATATTCAGGCAGATAAGGGATATTCAGATAATTGATGTGACCAACAGCTCGATCGAAGAAATTTCTGATCAGATTTTGGCTGTTCGTTAATTTTTTCCCTTCAGAAAATTCTACGCTTATGCAATTTTAATCAGCTGACAAAAATCTCGCATAATTAAAACAGATCGCAGTAATGATCAATCTGAATCAGCTTAGAGCCTTTTATCAGGCTGCAAAATGTCAGAATGTCAGCCTGGCGGCAAAGCATTTGTTCGTCAGCCAGCCGGCGGTCACAGCCCAGGTCAAGCTGTTTGAAGACAGCTGCGGCTTAAAACTTTTCAAAAAAAGGGGTCGCAACCTTATCCTTACGGACGCAGGTAAAACACTCTTCAATTACGCCAGGAAGATCTTCGAATATGAAAGAAAAATCGAGAATGCAGTTACACAGATGAAGGAATTAAAAAAAGGCAGTTTGAGATTGGGTTCGGCCAGAACCTATGCCCGATACTTTATGCCGTTTTTACTTACCGGTTTTCGCGACGCTTATCCGCACATTAAAATCCATCTGGATGAAGGCAGTTCCCTGGATATGATTCACAGCCTGGTCGAGTTGAAAAACGAAGTAGTGATCATCGCCAAAGCCGATGATCATCCCAATATCGCTTTCATTCCCTTCAGCCGGGAGGAACTGGTTCTCATCTTACCGCCCAACCATCGTTTAGCAAATAAAAGCAGTATAAGCTTTAAGCAAATCGCTGAAGAGCCCATTATTATGAAGGATCCGGGCTCAGGGACGAGCAAACTGGTAGATGAACTATTTGCAAAAAATGATTGTACCCCCAACATTCTGATGGAAACCGGGGATGCCGAAATCATCAAGTTGCTGGTACAACACGGAGAGGGGGTCTCGTTTCTGGTCAAAGAAGCGGTGGCTGTCGAACTTCAGGATGGAAAATTGGCAACGGTCGCTTTGGAAAAACACTCAATTTTTTTAGACGTCAGTATCGCTTACCTTGAAAATCAACCGCTTTCTCCACCCGCACAGGCTTTTCTCAGGAGTCTGGAAAATTTAGGGACAAAGAAAATGCGGTTCCAGGGGATGGGGGCCCTGATGGCGAAAATGCTTGCTGATCAAAGATAAGTATCTGTCGGCGTGTAACAAGAATTCTACTATTATGACATGATAAAAAGGAACGCAATGAAAATCGGTATTCTCGGCACGGGGGCGATGGGTAGCGTTTATGCCGGACTTCTCAGAGATACAGGCAATGAGATCTGGGCAGTCGACCGTCGGGCAGACCATATCGAGGCTATAAGCAAAAATGGCCTCAGAGTTGAAGGGAAGAGCGGGAATCGTAAGGTGCAAATCCACGCGACTACGGACGCATCAGAAATCGGTCCCTGTGATCTGGTGATCATTGCGACAAAAGCCATGGATGTGGAACAAGCCGCCGAATCGGCAAAAGCGCTTCTTGGTCCAAACACTTCTGTTTTAACCATTCAGAACGGTCTTGGCAGTTCCGAAAAGGTCGCCGATATTCTCGGCGATGATCGTGTGATCGTTGGTATCGCCGGCGGCTTCGGTGCATCAATCAAAGCCCCGGGCCATGTCCACCATAACGGCATGGAGTTTGTGCACTTGGGTGAATTAAAAGGCCCGGTGACCTCAAGGCTTAAGGATATAGCAGGTGTTTGGCAAGATGCGGGGTTTACCGTAAAAACGTTTGATGACATTCTTCAGTTTATCTGGGAAAAGCTGATCTGCAATGTTTGTTTCAGCGGGACCTGCACAATCACTGAAATGACAATCGGGGAGATCATGGCGGATGAGAACGCCTGGCAGGTTGCCTCAGCATGTGCGACAGAAGCATATAATGTTGCCAAAGCACGGGGCATCAAGATAGACTTTGATGATCCGGTCGAATATGTTCGTAATTTCGGCTTAAAGATTCCAGATGCCCGACCCTCTATGTTGCTTGATCTTATAGAGGGAAGGCCGAGCGAAATTGATGT
>JASFTL010000027.1:0-15734 GCA_050053555.1 Desulfobacterales bacterium | reverse complement strand
ACTGTGTTCCCTGATTCTGGCAGGCGTCTTTTCCGCCTTTGGCTATAGTGCTGAAAATCCTCTCGGGGTTAGGGTTATCTGGCTGGTTTGCGCAATTTCGTGCCTGATCGGGCTGCTGTTTTTTATTCCTTACAAACTGGGCGATACTAAAGAGGAGACGAAAAAAATGATGAGGCTGTAAAATAAGCTTTAGCGCTAATGGTAAACCGCAGATATAGCACTTTGCGATGTGAAATCTTGAAAATTATAGATTAATATCGGATATTTATATTAGCGGTTTTTTAAGTTCTTTTCGGAAAAAACCCAGGGCAGGTAGCACCCGATATTCTGGCGGGCTAGATCCCAAACCATTTGAATCCGGGTTTTTTTGAGCAGATTGCCGTAGTGGCCGATTAAAGCCGTATTGTTGTACCAGCAGCGGCATGTTCGGTGGTTTGCCAATCGTTTGCGCTCCCGGCTTAGAACTTCAGAACTCCAGATGGCCCCAAAATCTTTTTCACGTATGGAACCGACCCGTGAATGCTGTTCGAGACACGGATAGACATTGCCCCAGGGATCGATACGGGCCATCATGACCCCGGCATAACATTGATGATGCGGAAAAGAGCCACAGGATTTGAGACTTTCAATCAGGCGGTTCATATAACCGTCTTTTGCCAGGGGCGTATCCGCTATTTCCCGGGCAATCACCTCAGGATCAAGATATAATTCCGCTTCATCCATACCCGTATAAAATGCGTCATTGCAGTGATGAACGGGTTGCAGCAAGACGTCGTCAACGACTCGATGCCATTTTTGATAGAAGGCCCTTATTTCATTCGCATTTTGGTTTGATATGGTCATCCTGACACGCAGAATGGGCCGGGATGATTTGGCGTGCCTCAGCAAACGTTTGATGCCTTCTTCTATCTGCTGATGGGATCCCGGCATTCCCCTCATGTGGTCATGTGTTTCGGCCAGAGCGCCGTCGAGAGAAACCGTGACGCAAGTCATTCCGCTGCTGCAAATTTGATCAACGTATTTTGCAAGCAAAATGCCGTTGGTACATAAATTAACCGACATCCCCAGGCCACTGAAACTTTTAATGATGTCAAACACGTCCTCCCGCAGCAAGGGCTCTCCGCCGGCGATACTGATTTGATGGGAGCCCAGTGCATGGAGCTTCCCGGCAAGCTGCTGATATTCGTCCAGACGCAGCTCATCTGTTCGCGTATCTTTCCAGCGCTGGCACATCTGACAGCGACAATTACACTGATAGGTAATGTCAAGTTCCGCCATATAGGGTCCGGCTGCCAGCGGGCGACGCCGCTCATCGGCAATCAGGTTTTGCCTGGAATGCCAAACCGCAGATGCAAAGCCTCTGGAAAATAAAATTCGACGATAGGTGCAAAAGTTATTAAACCGCATGAATACGGATTCCTGTTTTGGCGTTATTCAGCTTGCAAATATTTGACCTGAAGCTTTAAGGTAATACCCTCAATTACATATCGCAACTGCATATGCATAATGATTTACGGTGTCGCAATTTTGTGCACGACGACCTGGTTTTCTTTACGTTTCGCCTGAAGAGCGAAATCATAAACATTCCGCTGCAAGCAAACGCTGGGATCTTCGGCCGGAAAATCCGGCTCGTCTGCCCGCAGAAACCGCTGGGCGGTTTCATTAAAAAGAATTTCACTCAGGGCCTCGTTGTGATTGTATTCGTTGAAGCCCAATAGATGTGAGATATAGCGGGCGCAGCACTCATCCTCCGGTGCGATTTCCTTTAGATCCCAGCCCATGGCAACCAGACTGACGTTTTGCGGCTGTGTCGCCAGAATATAGCGTGCGGTTGCACCGGCGATATTATAACTGGCCAGCAAGACCTCATCGGCGACATCAAGGGCCGCCAAAGCACCCTGAACACCGGATGAGGTGCGCTGAACCACGGTCTTGCGCTTAAAATAGGAAGCTCCCCGTCTAAGAATTTCACTGGGAGAATTTGCCAGATCAAATCCGTCGATCGGCAACCCCTTGACTTCACCGCTCAGCAGGAGCGCCTCATCACGGCTTTTAAGCGCAAAGGCTTCCTGCGCGCTGGCAACCAGGATCGATTTTTGAATTCCCAGCGAAAACATCAGCGGAGTGCACGTAAAGGCGCGGAAGACATCGATGATGACGGCCGTGCCTCTGGCACGCTGCGCGCCGGCTAAAAGCCTGTCAGAATGAATCTGCATTGAAATTGGTTATTATCGCTTATGATATTTCAATGCAAGCTTAAGCTTTGTTCGAATCGTATTATCTCATTTTGACAAGCAGGATATTAAATATAAGCGTCTATTCCTAATGTCTTGGGTCGCTAAAGGGTATGCCGGCTTTTCTTGACATCAACCGATAGAACCTTAATTTAATAATTGAAAGCGACATATAAAATCGACCCTTCGTTTTGACCGAGTTCTGGTATATCCTTCCTGACCTATTGATAATCAGCAATCGTCTTTAAGACGAGCGACCCATGGATTGAATACTTAAAATGGTTATCTGCCTGGTCTGAAATCACTTCCGTATGCGCTAGTTTCATTTCTCACAAGCGTCTCATCAGGGCTATTGCGCTAGGATTTTCATCTACTGTTTTTCTTCCAGTTTAAGCTGATTTCTTGTCGAGCCCTCACTCAAAAGGCTTTCTATTCTCCTTTGGAAAATCAAAAACCATTTATCTGAAAGGAGGTGAAAAAGTATGTATCTGGAACAAAAAGATATTTTTTGGGCGATGCGTAAGGATTTTGTAAAAAAAATTATGGATATCTCAGTGACAGAATCCCATAAGGAAAGCGAATTGCTCTTTGGCGAGGGAGATCCGGCGAATACATTTTATGTTTTGCTCAAAGGCCGCGTCAAACTGATGCTGGGCGCTACCGGGCAGGTTGTTTATATCGTTAGCAATGCAGGAGAGGCATTTGGCTGGTCGAGCCTGATCGGCCGGGAACGTTTCTCTGCATCGGCAGAATGTATGGCCCCAACAAAGTTACTCAAATTTGATAAAGAAAAGCTACAAAAGGTCCTGGAAAAAGATCCAGCCAATAGTCTTATTTTATTTAAACGTCTTGCTGAAATATTGGGCAATCGCTTGCTGCAAAGCTATACGATCATATCTTCCGCATCACAAGCTGAGATATCTCCTTCATATGGCACAGGCCAGGTGATGGAACCGACTGAAACCGAAACCGAATCATAATAATTTTTAAAAATGTACATGCATATCTCTGTGAAAGCGGAGGTGAAAAATGTTTCATAATATTGTTTTGGCGTTTGACGGCTCCGAGTGCAGCCATAAAGCATTGCGGTGCGCCAGATCTATCGCCGAACGTTTTGACGCAACGTTATGGTTGGTTCACGTCTTTTCCAACCCATCTGACTTATTGGGATATGCCGATTATGAAAAATTGTTCGCCAAGCGTAAAAGTGCGGCTCAAGCAGTCCTTGATGATGCGCGCCAGATATTGAACCGTACTTCGTTCACTGTTCAGGAGGAGTTGCGAGAAGGCCCTGAGTCCGAGTCCATAATCAAGGTCGCCGAAAATTGTCAGGCTGATCTTATCGTGATGGGAACGCGGGGCTTTGGCGCGGTCAAGGGCTTTCTGGTGGGCAGTGTCAGTCGCAAAGTGATTCATTACGCTGCCTGCCCGGTGATGGTGGTTCACTAGTAAGCGTTTCAAATTATACCGCTTGTCATAATAATGTTCCGAAAAAAGGATGGCGGCATAAGTGTTGTCGCAAAAAAACGCCCCGCAACCGGAACGTTTTTTTGACAACCACTATAAAAATAGCGGCAATCGCGACAAGCGTTCACCTGTTCTCATTCATCTTCATTCAGAATTTAGGAGGCGGCCTTATCCACCGGATAGCTGCCCAGATACTTCACCCATTTCGTAAGACCCTTCATTTGGTGCAGCACTCCGGCAACCTTTGCCTCCTTGTCCGAACCCTCAAAATCAAGAAAGAAACTGTAGTTGCCTGGATCTGAGCGCAGCGGCATCGAAGCGATGCGGGTCAGGTTAATTTGGGCGTCGGCAAACAATTTAAGAACCGCATACAGCTTGCCGGCTTGATGAGGTACCGTAAAAATGATTGATGTCTTATCCCCGTTTTCCGGGTGCGCTTCGCGGGCCAAAAGCAAAAAGCGTGTAGAATTGGAAGGCCCGTCCTCAATGCGCTCTTTAATAATTTGAAGGTCGTACAGTTCGGCGCACAAAGAGCTTGCAATGGCCGCCGCGGCTCTGGGGTTTTCCCTGGCAAGCATCTTGGCGGCTCCGGCGGTATCATAATACGGGCGGGGCTCCAGTTTGTTGCGCATGAGAAAATTGCGGCACTGGGCCAGGGCCTGCGGATGAGAAAATACCTGACGGATATCCCGATAATCCGTTGCTTCGGCGGCAAGCAGGCAGTGGCTGACAGCCACCTTAACTTCACCGATGACTTTAAGATCCGTTGCCGTCAGCAGATCATTTACCTGGGTGACCGCTCCTTCTAAAGAGTTTTCAACCGGCACGACCCCGAGATCGAAATAACCTTCTTCAACGCCGCGGAATACATCGATAAATTCCAAACAGGGAATGTAGGCGCCTTTTGGAACCAGCTGCCGGGCAGCCACCTCACCGTAGGCCCCATGTTCTCCCTGAAATGCAGCCAACGAGCGGTCTTCATCCTGGAGCCGCTTGCTCTCCTGTGCGATTGTCTTGAGCAACTGTCGGGTAAATGAGCCTTCGATAAGATCCAGATTCAAACGCTCCACCCGCGCCAGCAAGTCATTCTCCTGTGCCGGGTCGCGATGGGTTTCCTTGAATTTTTTTGATCGCAGCGCCAGTCCCATCCGTTCCTGCAGTAAAACCAGCAGTTCACGATCGATTTTATTAATTTTTTTACGAATTTCTTCGGGTTTCATTTTCAGCCTCGCTTCAGCCCCAATTTCTTTCATCGGACTATTCAGGTGGCAGGTTCTTTAAAAAAGATGTCAACGGTCTGAGACGCTTCATGATGTTTGCAAAAGTACCCGGCGTCAGGGCTTGGTCCGCATCGCACAGCGCTTCTTCAGGTTTATGATGGACCTCGATGATCATGCCGTCTGCACCGGCGGCGACCGCTGCCATGCTCATCGGAGCGATCAAGCTGATACGGCCGGTGCTGTGGGTCGGATCTATGATGATCGGTAAATGACTCAACTCCTTTATGGCCGGCACGGCGCTCAGATCCAGCGTGTTGCGGGTGTAGGTTTCGAAGGTGCGAATACCGCGCTCGCAGAGAATCACATTTGGGTTGCCCTCGCTCAGGATATACTCGGCACAGTTAAGCCACTCTACAAGGGTAGAGTGCATTCCGCGCTTGAGGAGCACCGGGCGCCCGGCGCTGCCCACTTCTTTCAGCAGCGAGAAGTTTTGCATGTTGCGGGTTCCAATTTGCAGAATATCGGCAAATTCAGCCACCCAGGAGACATCGCGCGGATCGACCACTTCGGTGACGATCGGCAGCCCGGTCTCCTGCCTGGCTTTTTCCAATATTTTCAGACCCTGAATACCAAGTCCCTGAAAGTCATAAGGCGATGTTCGCGGCTTAAAAGCGCCGCCGCGAAGCATATCGGCTCCGGCCGCTTTGACCGCCTGGGCGGTTTCCAATAATTGATTTTCGCTTTCCACGCTGCAGGGTCCGGCGATGACCACAAAATTACGTCCAATTTCAACACCCGACACCCTGACAACGGTACGCTGTTGTGTTTCTTGAGATACGAGCTTAAGATTTCCCATGGTTACGATCCTTAGCTGTCTAAATCAAAAAATCATCAGTCAATCTCAAGCTGCAGCTTCGAGCATACCTAGGGTATGGTAATCTAATGCATGGGCGTGCTTTTGGGTTAGTATCTGTATGGCTCTGTCGTTATCACTGAAACAGAAGACCATAATTGTTTTGCCCAAAGTGCCCCCCGCGTATGCGTAGCTGTATTTAATGTTTATCTCAGCATTTTTTAACTCTTTGATTATTTGCGATAAATGCCCGGACCGGTTTCCAATCTCCAGGGCAACCACTTCGTCGATACGCCCGGGAATATCATTCTGCATCAGGACCTGCCGGGCGGTTATGATATCTGAAACCAGGATTCGCAGTTCGCCATAATTTCCCTTGTCGACCAGGGTCAGGGCTCTGGGCGTGATGCCTTTATCCTCTAATGCTTTGGTCAGTTCATACAGTCTGTCATGAGAATTTTCGATCGGTACTGAAATTTGTTTGAGTTTCATAATGGCCTCCTTATTCTTACTTGAATCTTGTTAGAAACATAATGAATCGTTGAATTCGTATTTAATGGATAAAAACATATTATCTCATTACTTATCATCCTGCGGGCGATAAGGGACTTCTAATAAAAAAGCCCCGGGAACTTATTCCCGAGGCTTTTGCAAATAAAAAACCCCGGGCGGCCAATCAGGTCCACCCGGGGTGTTTAACGTTTATGTTTTTGCGTCAAAGAACCGGATGGACGCTTCGAAAGCTAAAAAAGAAGCGTCCAAAATTAAAATCCGAATTTGTCTTGGCATTTATGTTCATTTGGTTTTCCGTGCAATTTAATGTTTGTTTAATACAGAATTATTTGATCAACTGTCAACGCTTTTTTCCAAAATACTCAACCCTCAGCAAAAAAGTCGGATCTCATAGCCGATAGCACCTGAGCCAACCCTTCTAAAGCCAGCATATACCCATGGGATCCGAATCCTGAGATCTGAGCCGTGACAACAGCGGAGATCAGCGATGTCCGGCGAAAGGTTTCTCTTTTATAAATATTGGAAATGTGTATCTCGACCACCGGTATTGTTAGCAGCGAAAGGGCATCCCGGATGGCAATGCTGGTATGCGTATAAGCTGCCGGATTGATAATTATCCCATGAAATGAATCGTGTGCCTGCTGGATCTTATCAACAATGTCCCCTTCATGATTGGATTGAAAGGTTTCAATCTGAAGTCCCAGGCGGTCCGCTTGTGCGTTCAGCGCCGTGTTTATTTCCTCAAGGGTTTGATGTCCATACACGTCCGGTTCCCGTGTTCCCAGCATGTTGAGGTTGGGTCCATGAATAACCAAGACTTTGCGATTCGATGTATTTTCTGCCATTCGGCTGACTCCTTATTGAATCTGCTCATTGATTTTTTGCATGGCCTGCATAAACGCTGACCGTTTTCCTTGCGCGTAAGGGTTATATTGATGCATATCATAAAATAGCTGCCAGGTATCATGCTCGACGACATCGAGAATATGCAGCAGCCGTTTATAGCCTTCGCTGTCTATATTGAGCTGAGCAGCGCCGAATTCAGATAAGCTTCTTCCAATAAAATGAGTCAGTGCCAGACTGACTGCGATTTGCTCATCATGATCCTCCGGGGATGATTCGATCAGGACCAATTCTTTTGAAGCCAGATAGCGTTTAATTTTTTGATAGTGCTTTTTAGCGATTCTGATCGGGCTTAAAAAGATTTTGCGCCCTTTTAGGGAATCAGCAGCGCTATCAGGTCCAAATATCGGATGGGTGGCTAAGATCGAGACCGTTTCCGGCAGCGACGCTTTCATCCATTGGGATGGATAGACCTTTACCGAGCAGACATCGACCACCACCACATCTTTTTTGAGCAGCGGGCTGATTTCGGCCAGAACCGCTTTGAATGTGGAAATCGGAACGCACAGGATAACGATTTTTTGCTGACACACCGTTTTTAACGATGCGTTACGGGCGCCGGTTTTTTTGATTTCTGCGGATTTATCGGTTCGATTAAAAACCAAAACGTCAAAATCTTCGGCCAGATACCTGGCGGTCAGTTTCCCGAAGCGTCCGAAACCAATGATACCGATCATAATGCCCCTGCTATTTGCTCAAGCCCATTTTTAAGATTTTCTTCTGAAACCGCGAAAGACAGGCGTAAATGCTTTGCCATGCCGAATGCCTCTCCTGCAACAACGGCCACGCCGGCCTGTTTCAACAGGCGCTCGGCCAATGCTGCCGATGTTTCATTGTTTTTTAAAACCGTTGAGACATCCGGAAAAAGATAAAAAGCCCCCTGGGGTTTAATACAGCCAAACCACTTTGATACGCGCTGAAAGGCCACGTCTCTTTTTTGCTGCAATTCAGAGCACCGCGCGGAAAAAAATTGATCATCTAAAGACAGTGCCTGCAGGGCTCCGTATTGGGCAAATGTGCAAACATTGCCGCTCAAATGGCTCTGAATTTTTGACAGGGCCGCAATAATTTGCGCGGGAGCTGTGACGTACCCGATTCTGAAACCGGTCATGCTGCAGCTTTTTGAAAAACTCCGCGTTACAATTACCCGGGTACGGGCCCTCTCGATGTCCAACATGCTGGCATGAGATCCGCCATCATAAACAAATGCATGATAGGCTTCATCCGCCACAATAAACAGATGGTGATCATCTGCCAGCCGGGCAATTTTCTGCAGGTCGGCCATTGGATACACCGCTCCGCTGGGATTGTTCGGCGAATTGATCAAAATGGCTTTTGTCCGCGGGGTAACGGCACGCTCAATGGTTTCACAATTCAGCTGGTGTTTTTTGGTGGCAACCGGCACCGGCCTGCCACCGGCAAGTTTGACCTGCTCGATAAAACTGACCCAGAACGGTGTGGGGATGATCACCTCATCTGCAGGATCACAAATTACCTGAAAGATCATAAACAATGCCTGTTTGGATCCATTTGTAATCAGGATGTTGTCGATATCATATCCGCTGAATTGGGCTGCCAGCCGGGTTCGAAGTTCGGCCAGACCGTTTACCGGGCTGTAGCGGGTTTTTTGGGCATCCAGGGCATTTTTTGTGGCGTCGATCACCGCATCCGGCGTATCAAATTGCGGCTCGCCCACGGCCAAATCGATAATCTGCCTGCCTTGCCGCCGTCTTTGTTGAATCAAGGCCGTAAAGGCAACCGTTTGCGATTCTGCAATGGACTGGATTTTATGGGACAGTTTCATTTTCTCTCATCTTCTGCCGCAGGGCCAGGTCAGCCAAAACCAACGCGGCCATACTTTCGACAATAGGCGCGGCCCGCGGCAAGACACAGGGGTCATGACGTCCCTCGGCTTCGAGAACGGTCGCGTTGCCCTCGAAATCAACGGTTTTTTGGGGCAGGCTGATGGTTGCCGGGGGCTTGAAAGCGACTCGAAAAATAATCGGTTCGCCGTTGGTTATGCCGCCCTGAATGCCGCCGCTATAATTGGTCTTTGTGCCTAAATGCGCCCCTTTTTTAACGAATACATCATTGTGCGTCGACCCGCGCATGCGTGAACCGGCAAAGCCCGAGCCGATCTCAAACCCTTTGGTCGCCGGAATCGACAGCATGGCCTGGGCCAGCAATGCTTCCATTTTATCAAAAACCGGTTCGCCCAGTCCGGCCGGAATATTGCGGCACACACAGGTAATAATTCCGCCCAATGAGTCCCCTGCCTTCTGGGCTGCAATGATGGCGTCCTGCATTTTTTCTGCAGAATGCAAATCCGGACAGCGAACCGGAGATCGATCGACTTCTTTGCGGGTAACGCCCATCATGTCGGGTGCGGGCGCCTCTATCGTGGAGACGGCGCTGACCCAGGCCACAATTTCAAAAGCGGATCGTTCGGACAAAAATTTTTCGGCAACGGCTCCGGCGGCCACACGGCCGACCGTTTCCCGCGCACTGGAGCGCCCGCCGCCGCTTAAAGCCTGAATACCGTATTTCATCTGGTAGGTATAATCCGCATGTGATGGTCGCGGCACCGAACGCATCCGGCGATAATCCGACGGTCGCTGATCCGTATTTTCGACCACCAGCGCGATCGGTGTACCCAGGGTGACACCGTTATCGACCCCCGACAAAATAGTGACCCGGTCGGCCTCTTTTCTTGGGCTTGTCAATTCGCTCTGGGCCGGCCGCCTCCGATCCAGCTGGGGCTGGATATCGGTTTCCGCCAGGGGGATGCTTGGCGGGCAACCGTCAATCACGGCACCGACCCCCTGACCGTGAGACTCACCGAAAGTCGTGACACGAAACAGGGTGCCAAATGAACTGGACATGGTTTTAAGTCTCCTAATTTTTAGTTTCCATCCGGTCTGCCACTGGGGGATTCCGATGAACTGTGTTTTCCTCGAAATAGCGCATGGGGCATAGCGTTTTGACTAAAATTGCGAGAATTCAACATTGGAAACGAATTGGTCCTAATCTTTAAAACAAATACATTTTTGGATCGGTCTAATCAAAAAACGTGCCGCTGCCTTTCTGATTTAATTTTTCGATGATTGCTTGAGTAATTGCATTAACCGGTACATCATCGGTATGGATGCAAAGATCACTTGCGCTTTCATAATAGGGATTTCTCTTCAGCAGCATGTCTTCGATTTCTTCAATCCCGCCTTTGTCGGTCAGGGCCGGTCGAAAATTTGCTGTGTTTTTATCCTGAAGCATTCTTCTCTGAATGGTTTCAGCGCTTGCGCCCAACCAGACAACCATACCGCTGGTTTTCATGGTCTTGATGTTATCGGCATCGAGCACCACCCCGCCGCCGGTGGCCACGACCTGTCGATCCTTTGTGCAGATGCGCTTCAGGGTTGAATGCTCCCTGCGACGAAACGCTTGCCAGCCTTCGGTTGCGACGATGTCTTTAATACTTCTTCCGCATTCTTTGCTCAGCCATATATCGGAATCAACAAAAGACCAGTCAATCGCCATGGCAATTGATTTGCCGATGGTTGTCTTGCCGCTGCAGCGGTATCCAATCAAAAAAAGGTTCATGACTGGTATAATCCCTCAAAAACCCGCCAGAAGGTCGGAAAGGATTTTTCAACACAGCCTTCGTTTCGAATACATATTCCGGGCACATTCAATCCCGCCATGGCAAAACTCATGGCGATACGGTGATCTTCGTAGGTGTCAATTGTGCAACCCTTTGGCTTTCCGCCTCTGACCACCAATGCGTTGGCGCTGCAGGCTGCGTCGATGCCCATTTTTCTGAGCTCGGTTACCGTGGCGCTTAAACGGTCGCTTTCCTTTGATTTAAGATGGGCGACATTTTTCATCACGGTAGTCCCCTTGGCGAACGCCGCCACAACCGCCAGCGTCGGGACCTGGTCCGGCATATCGGCCAGATCCGCTTCAATGGCCGAAAGCGTTCCGCCGGCCACACCGATGCCGTCTGATGTTTTGGAAACGCGGCAACCCATACGCTGCAGTAAATCCACGAAGCGAATGTCTCCCTGGGCAGAATCGGCGTTTACGCCCAGCACCTTGATGTCGGCCCCGGCAATAGCAGCCGCCCCCCAGAAGTAAGCCGCCTGGGAACAATCCGCTTCTACCGTATATTCGCCGGCGTGGTAAATTTGTCCACCCGGGACGCTAAATCGCCGATAGCCCTCGCGTTCAAGGCGCAGGCCGAATGTTTTCATCAGGTCTGTGGTCAGGTCCACATAGGGCCTGGATACCGGACCGCCGGTCACACAGATTTCAAGCCCGTTATGCGCGTATGATGCGATGAGTAAAAGCGCCGAAAGATACTGGCTGCTTTTCTGACAATTAATATCCACCCGATCCTTGCGAATCGTTGCGCCGGTTATCTCGACCGGCGGACAACCGTCGTCATTTAGGGAGCGAGCCTTAACGTCTAATTGCTGCAATGCGTCCAAAAGATCCTTCATCGGCCGCTTTTGCATGCGGGCCGTACCGGTCAGTGTATAGGTTCCTGTGCCCAGCGCCGCCACCGCCGATAACAACCGCATGGAGGTGCCTGAATTTCCAAGATGAATCGGTGCCCGGCTGGCACCCAACCGGCCTTTTTTCCCGTAAACACGCATATCATTGTTGTGAAAATCAATCTGAACGTGCATCTGTCTGAGCGCTTCCGCTGTAAATCGCGTATCTTCACTAACAAGGGCGTTTTTAATAGTGCACATCCCGTTGGATAAAGCGGCCGCAATCAACGCGCGATGCGTGTAGCTTTTGGATCCCGGCACGCTAATCTGGCAATCGTTAATTCTATGAGGTTTTATTTCTTTCATGTCGTTTATCTGTAATCTGTCGTCCAGCCTCTGTCTTCTGAACACCTGACACCTGACACCTAATTATTAGCCTTAAGCGCCGCTAATACTGCCCGGCGCATGACATCCACCGGTGCCTTTTGGCCGGTCCAGAGCTCAAATTGATTTGCCCCCTGAAGTACAAACATGGCAACCCCGTTGATGGTCCGGCACTTTCGGGCTTCAGCCGCTTTTAAAAGGCAGGTTTTTAGCGGATTGTAGACGATGTCCATGACCACCATATCTTTTGATAAGTCCTCTTTCGGAATCGGGGTGGCGCCCGTTTCGGGGTGCATGCCAACCGGCGTGGTGTTGATCAGAATCTCATAGCGGTCTGGATGCCAATCGTTTAGGGGTAAAAATTCGGCTTTCAGATCCCCCGCCAAATGTTCTCCGGCTGTCCGGGAGCGGTTCAAAATCGTCACCCGCCCTCCGGCGTCCGCCAGGCCAAATCCGATGGCACGGGCTGCCCCGCCGGCACCGATGAGCGCCACCGATTTGCCCTGAATGGTTGTTTGGGCTCTTAAGGCTTTCAGGGCACCCGCGCAGTCGGTGTTGTATCCGATCAACCTGCCCTGGTCGTTGACAATGGTGTTCACCGCCCCGATGCGTGCCGCTGTCTCGTCGACTTCATCGAGGTATTCCATAACCGCAACTTTGTGAGGCAGGGTGACACTGACACCTTTAAAATTCAAAGCCTTGATGCCTTTTATCGCCGAACCCGGATCAGTGACCCGGAAAGCTAAATAAACCCCGTTGAAATCGATCGCCGCAAACGCCTGATTGTGCATCGCCGGGCTTAAGCTATGGACCACCGGATTTCCGATCAGGCCAAAAAGCGATGTATGCGCGTCAATCATTTTTGACTTCGACCTTTTCCCCTTTAACCCGTGCGTTGCACATTTCGACCCTCGGCGATGATGGCCTCAAAAATATTGCGCAGCCCGTCATCGTTCAGGGGGCCGTTGTTTTTCTCCCGCAGGCGGCGGATAATTTCGTTTTCACGCTCGCTGTCTGTAATCTGAATGCTGCCCTGTTTCTTAAAATTTCCGATTTGTTTTGCCAGTGAAAGTCTTTGATTGATGAAATCCATAATTTTTTCATCGATCTCATCAATGGCCCGGCGCAGCAGGCCGATATTTGTGTTCGGATCTCCGGTTCGTTTGTCTGAGGTTGATTTATCCATGGATGGCATCCTCGAGTTCTTCTAACGTAATTTTTTCCGCCGTGGCAGAGCCGATTCCATTGAGCAGAACAAAATGGATCCAATTGCCTTCCCTTTTTTTATCCTTTCCAATGGCTTTGAGGACTGCTTTGGATTCAAATCCAAAATCGGTTGGAAGTTTTAAGTTATTCAGCAAGGCCCGGAGCCGTTTGTCCTCGTCTGCTGTCAACAGACCCTTTTTGACAGACAGCGCCGCCGCAATCGCCATGCCCCGGCTGACGGCTTCTCCATGCGAAATTCCGGTCACTTTTTCAATCGCATGCCCGAAGGTGTGACCGAAGTTAAGTAAACGGCGTTCTCCTTTTTCATTTTCGTCCCGGCTGACAATCGATGATTTGATACGCACGGAGGCCAGCACCAGCTTTTCAATCGCCTGGCGGTCCAGGGTTAATATGTCTTCAGCATGCTGTTCAGTATAGGCGAATAATTCCGCATCCGCGATGGCCCCATGCTTGACGATTTCGGCCAGACCGCATGCGATTTCCTTATGCGGAAGCGTTTTTAATAATTCAAGATCACAGATGACAAATTCAGGCTGACGAATCAGCCCGACCATATTTTTGTATCCATTAAAATTAACACCATTTTTGCCACCGACACTGGCATCCACCTGTGCCAGCAGGGTAGTGGCGACAAAACCAAACCGCACTCCGCGTAGAAAGGTCGAAGCCACAAATCCGGCAATATCGCACACAATACCGCCGCCCATGCCGACGATATAAGACGAACGATCTGCCTGGAGGGACAGCAGCTGCGCATAAATTTCCTGAGCGGTATCCAGGGTCTTGTTCGATTCCCCAGCTCCGATGGTGATCACCTCGGCGGCCATTGAATCCAGTGGGTACAATTTGCCGACATTCACATCCGTAATGATGATGGGCTTTTTCACCGGAATATAGCGCTGCAGATTCTTCAGGCGCTCACCGATTAAAATGCGCGACCGGCCTGAATTGGTTTTGACCCTAATGGTTTCCATATTCAATTTTTCTAAGATGCCAGCTGATATTTTTTAGGATCCGTCCTGCGAATTTTTTCATGCGCCCACCTCAGCAAGTGTTCGGTGGTCTCCCACGAAATGCATTCATCCGTAATGGAAACGCCGTATTTCAGAGACGAGGCGTCACCGGAAAACGCCTGGCTGCCCTCTTGCAGATTGCTTTCGAGCATCAGGCCGATCAGGGCTTCGTTATCGGCCAGATACTGGCCGATGACGCTTTTCCAGACAACAGATTGTCCCTGATATTTTTTCATCGAATTGGCATGCGAGCAATCCACCATAAGGGTCTCCGGCAGGTCTTTTTCGATCAGCTTCAAGCGCGCTTCTTCCAGGCTGATGGGATCATAATTGGGTCTTTTGCCCCCCCTTAAAACAATATGAACCCATTGATTGCCGGCCGTTTTGACCACACAGGTTTTACCGTCCTGGTCGATTCCCAGAAAACTTTGCGGGGCGCGGGCGGCCATGAGTGCATTGATGGCGGATGACAGATTGCCGTCCGTACTGTTTTTAAATCCAACCGGCATGGATAAGCCGCTGGCCATTTCACGATGGGTCTGGGATTCGGCGGTGCGGGCCCCGATGGCCGACCAGCTGACCAGATCGGCGACATACTGCGCGGTGATCGTATCCAGCATCTCGGTGGCCGCGGGCAGCCCCATTTCACTAATCTGCGTTAACAGGCCGCGTGCTTTGCGCAGTCCGGCGGTCATGTCGCAGGTGCCGTCCAGATCGGGGTCATTGATCAGTCCTTTCCATCCCACGGTGGTGCGGGGCTTTTCAAAATAGACCCGCATGACGACAAAAAGGGTTTCAGCGACCTGTTTGCGCAGCGTATTTAGCCGGGCTGCATATTCGAGGGCCGCCTTTTCATCATGAATGGAACACGGCCCCACAATGACCAGCAGGCGGCGATCTTTTTTGCGCAGGATGGCTTCGATGCCTTGCCGTCCGAAAACCACCGTTTCTTTGGCCCGGGTGCTGACGGGGATTTCCTTTTTTAAAATGGCCGGCGCCGTAAGCGGTTGATATCCTTTGATTCGCAGATCGTCGGTTGATTTCATTTTCTGTCCCTCAATTCTACTTCTTTTTTAGGATAGCTTATAAAAAAAGCCGTGAATTGTATTCACGGCTTTTAGAAAACTAAAAAGCCGCGAGCTTTTGTCTGCCCGCGGCTGATGGCTTTATATGCGTGTGTTTGTCAAATCAGCGCGCCCCAGGCAGACCGGTACCGTAAAAAAAATACCTAAAATAAAAATAGGTTCTGCCTGAAGTTTGAAACATGGTTTTAGGATCCTTTTACTGAGTAGATATTTCGAAACTCTATACATGAATAAAAAATAGGTGTCAAGTTTTTTATCAAGAACCGTCATCTGATTGTTTTGAAAATGCGGTACGCTGAGGAAGAGTATTCCAGGCAGGATATAATTTCATGGCAACGTTTCCTT
>JASFTL010000026.1:0-16320 GCA_050053555.1 Desulfobacterales bacterium | reverse complement strand
TTTGACAATCTCCCCATTGACCAGAGCGCCAGCTTGCTTGAGCATTTTACGGGCGCCTTGGTGATGGACACGAAATCCCACTTTGGACATGACTTCAAAAGCCGATCGCTTGATTTCCTCGATCTGGTCGTCACTCAGAACCCGAAACGAAACCGATCTTTTTTCAATTGTACCTGTCTGAATCATGATGCCTCCTTTTGCGAGTGTCATGGCGTCAAATAAGACTGACAGTCTTTTTATATGGTTTATTGTTCTTTTCTGATTTTGTAAATCGGAAGCTAACGTATAAACGCAAAGAACGCAAAGGTTTATTTTTTGCTATTCCGTTGTCCCCGGCTGAATCGGTTATGGTATCCGCGCTTTATCTGCGTTATCTTGACAGATATATCTTCGCTGACTATATTTGCGGGCAAAAAAAGTTTTTGGCTTTTAAAACCTCAACACCGACGAGGAGATCAAGATGAAGTTTTTAGTGGGTTATAACGGTTCAAAATTGGATGAGAAGGTATTAGAACTGGCCCAAAAGCATGCGAATGTATTTAATGCCGATATCTGGATTCTAACTTCATTAGAACAAAGCAGTACATTGCAAAAAGCAGATATTGAAAGGGCAGAAGGTGAGCTCGAGTATTTAAGGACGCCCTTTAACATCGATGATATAAACTGTGAGACCGCCGTGTCGGTCAATTACCTGTCACCCGGAGAAGACCTGGTTCAATTTGCCAAAGATAACAACATCGATACGCTCTTTATCGGGATTAAAAAAACGTCAAAAGTCGGTAAGCTGATGTTCGGTTCCACCGCCCAGTATGTTTTACTCAACGCGCCCTGCCCCGTGGTTGCGGTTCGATAAATGTTCTAATTATAGCGGTTGTCATAAATATATTCCGTTTGCCATATTTGTTAACAAGCGCAATGATGCTTTGTTGCGGCTTGGAGTTATTATAAACCTGACAACCGCTATGTTAGAGGCCTTGTTTGCAATGCCCTGTTAGTAACCAATCGTGCCATACGTAACTGGATCAACCGCTTCAATCGCTGCGGTGTTGATGGGCTGATCGTCAAAAACGGACGGGTCGAATGACCATTATCAACGATCAGCAGGCTTTACAATTAACGGATTTGATTGATCAGCCTCAACAGACGCAACGAGCTTTTTGGACCGCCAAAGTCTTTCATGGCTACATCGCAAAGAATATCAGATCCAATAATGAAATAAAAAACCGGCTTTTCAGCCGGTTTTTTTATGAGTAAGGGTTCTTTTTTTTCTAATCGTCGGCTTTATACACCACCGGATCCAATTTTTCTAATTCCTCGACGGGAATATGACAGAGGATACGATGACCCCTTTTTGAGTCTTGCCAGGGGGGCGTCTCTTTTTCGCAGATCTTGCCTTCATCCGGTACCATTTCATGTCGCCGGGGGCAACGGGTATGGAAGCGGCATCCGTTCGGGGGATCCAGCGCGCTGGGCACGTTGCCGCTGAGGCGAATCTCTTTTTGCTCAACATCCGGATCCGGAATGGGCACGGCCGATAGCAAGGCCTCCGTATAAGGGTGATACGGCGGCTCGTAGATGGCATCCGCAGGGCCGATTTCCACAATCTGCCCCAGGTACATGACGGCGATGTCATCGGAGAAAAAACGGACCACGCTCAAGTCATGGGCTATGAAAATCATGGATGAGCCGAAGACTTGCTGGATCTCCAAAAGCAGATTGATGACGGCGGCCTGAACCGAGACATCCAGGGCGGAAACCGGCTCGTCGCAGATGATCAAATCGGGCCGGCTGGCCAGGGCCCGGGCAATACCGACGCGCTGTTTTTCGCCGCCACTGAGCTGTCGCGGAAGGCGGTCATAGAATGTGGGCGGCAGGCGTACTGCTTTGAGCAGCTTTATCACCTCGTCCTTGATTTGATTCTTGGGGGCGGTTTTAAAACGTCTGATCGGCCGGGCGATCTGTGAGCCCACCGTGTAAGACGGGTTGAGGGTCGAATCCGGATTCTGAAAGACCATCTGCATTTCTTTGATCAAGTACGTATCCCGCTCGGTCACCGGCCGGGTGGTATCGATACCCATAAAGTGTACGTCGCCGTCGGTCACCGGCTCCAGGCCGATGAGCCCTTTGACCAGAGAGGATTTCCCGCAGCCCGACTCTCCCACGACGCCCAGCGTTCGCCCTTTTG
Source organism: Desulfobacterales bacterium (assembly GCA_050053555.1). Classification (GTDB taxonomy): domain Bacteria; phylum Desulfobacterota; class Desulfobacteria; order Desulfobacterales; family JAHEIW01; genus JAHEIW01. Next base: position 14,135 of record JASFTL010000026.1, on the reverse strand, counting down.
CTACCCTGACGCTGACATCGTCTACGGCTTTGACGAATTTCTTTTCCCCCATGCCAAACAGGCTGACCACCGAGTTCGATTCCTGAGGATAGTATACTTTGAGATTTTCAAAGCTCAGCAAATCCTCTAAGGGCGCTTCAGCCTGCTCGGTTGCTTCGGGGACCTTTTTGCGCTTTTTGGTTCGGGCGCGATCCTGAATTTCTGTTGCGTAGATACAGCGGGCCAAGTGTTCAGACGTGATTTGCGTAAAACCCGGGCGAGCTTTGCGGCAGTCTTCCGTGACATATTCGCAGCGGGGTGCAAAAATGCATTCGGTCTTGGAGCGTTCCGCCGGAGGCGGCACACGGCCCCGGATGGGATGCAGCAAAGACTCCAGCTTACTGTCTCCCAGCCGCGGAACACAGGCAAGCAATCCCATGGTATAAGGGTGCCGCGGATCATGGAAGATCTCTGTCAGCGGCCCGCTTTCGACCATTTGCCCGGCGTACATGACACAAAGATAGTCGCTGACCCGTGCAACCACACCCAAATTATGGGTGATGAAAATATTAGCGGCATTGAAATCCTGTTTGAGCTCCTCGAGCAAATCCAGCACCGCGGCTTCAACCGTAACATCCAGGGCTGTCGTGGGCTCATCCATGATGATAAGCGCCGGGTTGTTGAGCATGGCCATGGCGATAACGACCCGCTGCTGCTGACCGCCGGAAATCTGGTGCGGATAGCGCTCCATCACATTTTCGACATCCGGCATGTTCACGCGCTTGAGCATTTGGATCGATTTTTCCCAGGCGTCTTCCTGAGAGATATCCCTGTGGCAGGTCAGGACCTCGGCAAGTTGTTCGCCGAGTTGCACCGATGGATTGAGGGCCTGCATGGGATCCTGAAACACCATGGAGACCCGGTCTCCCCGCAGCCTCTTGAGCTCTTCCTCAGATCGGCCCACCAGTTCATCTCCCTGAAAGCGGATACTGCCTTCCACAATTTTGCCGTTGGGTCCTAAAAAATTGACAATTCCGAAAGCAATCGTGCTCTTGCCGCATCCGGATTCGCCCACCAGGCCGACGGTTTCACCTTCTCTGACCGTAAAGGAGACACCTTGAATGGCCTCTACATCGCCCTTGCGGGTTTCATAATTAATCTGGACGTTGTCGACCTCAAGGACGGTGTTGTTTATCGCTGCACTGGAATCTTGCATTTGCTTTTATCCACCTTTCATCAAGAAAGTTGTTACCATCACCTTCATATCTGTTTTCTTTCCTCCGTCATCTGATTACTGACACCAGACACCTGAAACCTCATATATGCCGACTGACCGCGGGCCACGGACAACAGGCCTTATTATTGATACCGCATGGACTCTTCTCTGAGGCCGTCGGCCAGCAGGTTCAAACCGACCACCAGAGAAGCAATGGCAATAGATGGCCACAGGGCGGCCCACGGGCTGCCGGTCATGATAAACTCGCGTCCTTTGGCCACCATGCTTCCCCAGTCCGGAGACGGTGGCGGAATCCCCAGGCCCAGGAACCCCAGTGTCCCCATGGCAAAGATCGCATAGCCCACGCGCAGCATGGCATCGATGATGATAGGACCCCGGGCGTTGGGCAGGATTTCCACAAACATGATGTGCCAGGGGTTTTCGCCCCGGGTCTCGGCAGCCCGGATGTATTCCCGCGTACGTATATCCAGCGTCAGACTGCGCACCAGCCGGGCGATACCGGGTGTTCCGACAATGGTGATGGCAATGACGACATTTACCGCGGAAGCGCCCAGGGCTGCCATGATGATCATGTAAAGCAGTATGATGGGGACCGCCATCATGGCGTCCAACAGTCGCATGATAATTTCATCAATCCATCCGCCGTAATAACCACCGATCAGTCCGAGGGTCGCACCCACAACCAGCGCCACAATCACCCCCCAAATCGCGGTTCCTCCGGGTATCCAGAAATTTTCCGATATCGGCATGATAACCAGAACCACGCGAGCGCCGTAGATCAGCCGTGACCAGAGGTCTCTTCCCAACTCATCGGTCCCCAGGATGTGGGTTTCAGAGGGGCCTTGATTCGGCGCTTTCCAATCCTGCTCCAGGGGGCCGTAAGGCGTAAATAACGGGGCAAAAATCGCCACAATCATCCAGAACAGGACAATGGCGAGTCCAACCACCGCTATTTTGGATGCAAATACGATGGAAAGCCCGGCCCAAATGCGTTTGAAGATTCCAGGCTTCGCTTCTTCAATCTTAAGCTTTGCTTCTTCAATCGTAGCGGTCGCTTGTTCAGCTGTTGCCATGATTTCTCCTCAGCGTGAAAAAAGGTTTTATCGCAAAAGCGCGAAGACGCCAGGTTTGATTAATCTCATTTTTTATTTTTCCCTTAGCGGGCTCTGCGGCTTTGCGTAAGATAATTGCTTAGCCATACCTGATACGCGGATTTAAAAACGTATAAATAATATCGGCCACGAGCTGCGTTAGCACGGCGACGGACACCAGAATCATGGCTCCGGCCTCCAGGGCGTTGATGTCCTTAAACATGGCGGAGTCCAAAAGGTACTTGCCCAGACCGGGATAACCGAAGACCACCTCCACGATCACGATACCGCCCATCAGCCAGTTGACGTGCAGCATGATGACTGTGATCGGCGCCATCAACGCGTTTCGCAATGCATGTTTGAACACGATTCGCCAGTAGGGCAACCCCTTGAGATAAGCGGTCCGAATATAGGGCGACTTCATGACCTCCACCATGCTGGCGCGCGTGATGCGCAGTATGTACCCCAATTCGATCAGCGTCAGGGTCAGCACGGGTAGGATAACCATATCCAGCCGTTCCCAGGGCGCCTTTTCACCAATCACCGTGGCACCGGGAAGCAAACCCAACCACACGGCGACAATGAGGATAAGGAAGATACCGGTGGCAAACTCCGGGGTTACCGAAAACATCATGCCGCCGATCGATAGCGCACGATCACGGAAACTGCCTTCCTTCAATCCTGCCAGAATTCCCAGAAACAGGGCCACGGGCATAACAATGATAAAGGCCGTTCCGGCCAGAAACAGCGAATTGCGTAACCGGGTCCAGATACTGTCGGCCACCGGCCGGCCCGTTCGAAAAGATTCGCCCGGATCGCCCCGGATAAACCCCTTTTTCAAGGGGATGTACTCTATGGCACCGCCGGTACTCTTCTTCCACCCGGTTCCGATAATAAAGGTCCAGACCTCTATGTCGGCGCCTTTTTCCCAGCGAACCACGTGGTTGGCATCATCAACACCCCAGAACACGCTCTTACCGGTTTCGTCGGTTTGCCATTTTTCGTTGTTTTTATATTTGCTGTCGACACCGACGGATTGCAGCCTGGCAATGGCATACAGATCCTCCCCGTCAAGCTTCCAGCGAATCAGGGCGCCGTCGTCCCGCACCGCCCACCACTCCTGGAACCCGTCTTCGGTGGTGATGCGTTTCAACGGTAACCCCACTTTGCGGGAGGCCGACCAGTCACTGCCGAAAAGCCAGTAGAAATAGCGCACATAGACAGGTTTATCCAGACCCACCTGGGCCAGGAACGAGGCTTCCTGTTCCGCAGTAACAAACGCGCCCAAAACGTTGCGGGCCACATTGCCCGGTGAAGACTCGGTGATCAAAAAGACGGCCATCGAAACCAGAACCATGGTGAGCAGGAGCAAGAGGATACGTCGAACAATAAATTTTGCCATGATATACCCCGCATTTTTCAATCAGGTGTCAGTGCTCAAAATACCTTGATCTACATAAATTTGCTCTATTTTTGAGGGGCTCAGGCAGACAAACCGCCTGAGCCCTTCGTTTATTTATGCTTCGAGCCAAGCATCATTGAAGGTAATGTATAAGGATGGAACACCCGACACGTGTTTGACCTTTTTCCTTAAGCAATACCACGCGTTTCTCCAGTATGGGATTCCGATGGATCCACGCTGTTGCTGGATATCCTCCAATTTGCAGAAGACCTTGCGGCGTTCATCCACGTTGATCAGGCCGTTGGCTTCCTTGAGCAGTTTGGAGAATTCAGGATCCGACCAGCGGGTTTCGTTCCAGGGAACGGGTTTGCCCTGATCGTCGTTGATGTAGGCCAAATTCAGTACCATGGTGCCAATGGGTCGGTGCATCCAGGGGGTGATACCCAGATCGACCTCGGTCCATTTTTCCCAGTACTGGCTGGTGGGCATGGTTTGGATATTGATCCTGAAGCCGGCCGGTGCGGCATCCTGCTTGAGGACTTCTGCGTAGCGCACCACATCCGGCCAGGTGCCCACGGCCAAATTGACATCGATCCCATTGGGGTATCCCGCCTCTTTCAACAGTTGTTTGGCGCGCTTGGGATCATATTTGGGTATCGGCTTTTCACAGTATTCGGGGTGTAGCTGATACACGTGGAAGTCCTGTCCCTGGAGACCTTCATTGAAATACACCAGCGACAGCAGCTTTTCATGGTGCTGACAAATCTTCAAGGCCGTGCGCACCTTATTGTCATCCCAGGGTTTGAGGTCGACCCGCATCCGCAGGACCCGGGTGGAAGCGCTGGTCACCGGTATAAACTGGATGTTGGGGTCTTTGTTTAAGGCCTGGAATACATCCACACCGGCGACATCGCCGAGATCGACCATGTCGACTTCACCGGCTTTGATGGCGGCAATCTGGGGGGCCATCTCGGTGCCCATGTCAATGAACTCCATGCCGGCCATGTAAGGCAGCGGCTTGCCGTCGGCGCCTTTCTTCCAATAGTCTTTGCGGGCCTTGAGCACGGCACGCTCACCCGGCAGATAGCTTTCAAGCGTGTACGGGCCGGTGCCGACCGGCTTCTTGATGAAGTCGCCCTCGAAGGTCTTGGAGTTCAACACCAGGGCCGGATAGTGGAAGAGGTGCTCGGGAATGGCAATCTCGGGTACCTTCAGGTGGAGTTTGACCTGAAACTGATCGACTTTTTCGATCCCCGAAAGATCCAGGTATTTCCCGACCAGACCCAGCATGGAGGAGCCCACGTCCTTGTCCATCCACTGTTTGAATGTGAAGACCACATCATCTGAAGTGAACGTATCTCCGTTGTTCCATTTGACTCCCTTGCGAAGATTCAGGGTCCAGGTCTTGAGGTCATCGCTCACCTGCCAGTTTTTCAGCAGATAAGGATGGGTGATGTTTTTGCCGTCGGTAAAAGTGAGGTATTCGGCGACCTGACGCCCCACCTGTGAAGGCGCCACCCAAGAAAACTGGGCCGGGTGAGTGATCTTTTGGACCTGGCCGGCAATTTTGAGCACACCGCCACGTACCGGTTTGGCGGCAAAGGCTTTTTTGGGCCACATCAGTCCTGCCATTTGACTCGCTGCTGCTGCAGACATCCCGAGCAATGTGGCATATCTCAGAAAATCGCGGCGTGTGAGCTTCCCCTTGTCCATATCGACCTTAAGATCGTAAATGGCCGGGTGAAGTATTTCTTTGTCTTTCATTTAGTCCTCCTTTCGTTGCGTCCTTGGGTTAGCAATAGGTGAACAATAACTTCAAATCCAGTTGATATTATTGGTTTGACGATAATATCATTCGGATAAGAAAATGATGGAAGCACATAAAGTACGATTGAATTTGGGGTTTAGGTCGCTTTTTAGGGTTATGGTGAATTATTATTTGCTTTTAAGCTTTATCGCCATTGCAACTTGTTGCCGCTTATTAACACTGAGGAAGGATTTAAAAACAAAATAAAATAAATTATATCCAATAAATAAACCATCTCCACCATAAAGAATCAATTTTACGCTGTCAAGCTCAAATCTGATTTTATGGTATCTTCTGAAAATGCATTGTTTCTGTTGTCTTGTTGATAAGGGTTTTAAAAGGGGGCAAAATTTTCAAACATACGCCTGCTGACAAACTGGTTTAAAAATAATAAAAATATATTGACAATATATTTTAAATATTTGATAAACAGTTAAAAAATCTTTGTCAACTAAAAAAATCCCATGTCGAAGAAAAAGAATAAGGTCAAATCCCTCCCACTCAGTGAAATTGCCTATCAAAAAATAAAGGAGCTGATCGTCACTTTAGAGCTGGGTCCCGGGGATCAGGTGGATGAGGAGAGGGTGGCCGAAGCGTTTTCGATCGGTCGCACTCCGATACGGGAGGCGCTTTTTCGTTTGAATGCCGAAAACCTCGTCGAGGTGCGTCACGGGCAGGGGTTTTTTGTGCGGGATATCACCTTGAGTCGTCTTAGAGACCTGTTTGAAACCATGCTGATCATGGAACGATCGGCGGTGGCGCTGGCAGCCAAGCGAATTCAATCAGATCAGATTGAGGATCTCGAGCGCATAAATGCGGAATTACGTCAAGCCTGGCTCGGAAATAATTATTTGCGTGTGACCTTACTGAACAGCCAGTTTCACCGCGTCATTTACAAAGCCACGCAAAATACATTTTTGTTCTCCTATCTGGACAACTTGCAGAATCAATCCCAACGTCTGGCCTACATGTGCTTTAGTAAAGACGTATCGTCCTATGACATGGCGTCTCACGCGGAGTTGGCGCTGAAAGATCACCAGTCGTTAATCGAGCTGTTTAAGCAGGGCAGCATCCTCGAAGCGGTAAACGTGATATCTGAACACGTAAAGCTTTTTCAACGTCGCATCAATCATTTTATGTTGCCTTCACTGGATATGATCGATCAGGTCGATCCTTTATAGGGAAATCACAATTTGACGGTCTCCAACACCGATGAGCGTTCGTTGAGACAAAGCCGAAAGATGCAGATAAGCCATTTTTTGGCGGGGTGAGCGAAGCAGATGATAAGGCGCTATCGCGAGCTGGTCAACCAGCCCACTTTGAATGTGCTCAGTACAGACCAGATTAATCAAATCCATGCGGCCACGATGGAGGTTCTGGAGCGAACCGGCGTTCAGATCACCCACCCAAAGGCGCTGGAATTGCTTGACACTGCTGGTGCTCGTGTGAGTGGAAACCGGGTGCGCATTCCAGCCCAGATGGTCGCAGAAGCGATACACACATCGCCGTCGTGCTTTGCCTTGGGCACGCGAAGCGGTGAACTCGCTTTTTTACTGGAGGATCATAAAAGCTGGTATGGCGCTGGTCTGGATTGCATGGAATACCTGGACCCTTTCACGAATGTTCGCCGGCCTTTTACCAGCGAGGATTGTCGTGTCACCGCCACGATTGCAAATGCGTTGCCCAACTATTCCTGGTCGATGACCCTTGGTCTTGTCGCCGATGTATCGGCCGACTTCGCCGACCGGGTGATTGCCAGGCAGGCACTGACCTACTGTGAAAAGCCGCTATTCTTTTGTTGCAAGGATCTTAACAGTCTGCGCGCCATCTATGATATGGCCGTATTGATCGCGGGCGGTGAGGAACGCTTTCGGCAGGCACCCAGCATCGCCACAATTTGCTCCGCGATATCACCCTTGTGCTATGATGATGATACGGTCGAGAAGGTCATATTCTGTGCTGAAAAAGGCATTCCACAAGTTTTATTCCCAGGGCTTCAAGCCGGCGCCACTTCCCCGGCCACCTTTGCCGGCACCATCGTGCAGGGAAGTGCTGAATCGCTGAGTGGCCTGTTGGTTGCACAGCTTGTCCGAACGGGCGCACCAGTCATCTATGGCGCCTTCACAACGATCATGGATATGGCCACGGCAATTTTCTCCTACGGGGCGCCTGAAATGAACTTGATGACCGCTGCCATGGTCCAAATGGCACGGCATTATCATCTGCCTTTCTTTGGCACCGCCGGCTGCTCCGATGCCAAGATGCATGACGACCCTCAGGCCGTTATCGAAGCGACCTTCTCCTGTTTGAGCTCTGCGCTCAGCGGTGCCCATTTGGTCCATGACTTTGGTTTACTCGACCATTCAGCAGCCATCTCACCAAACTACCTGGTATTGATTGACGAATTACTTTGTATGGTTAATCAATACATACGCGGTATTTTGGTCAATGATGAAACCCTGGCGGTTGATCTGATTGATCGTGTCGGACCCGGGGGGCATTACCTGGAAGAGGAGCATACCAGGCACTATTTTCGGGACGTATGGTATTCAGATCTGTTTGACCGCACCAATTATGATGAGTGGCTCAACCAGGGTTCAATTCATTTTAGCGAACGCTTGCGAGAAAAAACCCGCAAACTGATCGATCACAATGCCGCATCCTTGCCAGCAGACATTATCAAAGAAATGGATCGCATGGCGAAGCACTGGGAAAGGAGTTAAAAATCGATGGAATTAAGAGCCATACATGAAAATTGTTCCGGCTGCAGCACCTGTCGATTGGCCTGTGCCATTGAAAATTTCCGAGAAGTCAATCCATCCAGAGCATTGCTGCGTATTGAAGCACGCTTTCCCGCTCCGGGCGATTACCGCATCCACCTCTGTGATCAGTGCGGCGAGTGTGCCGACAACTGCCCGGAGGATGCGATTCATCTTAAGAATGGCGCCTTTATCGTGGATCCGGACGCGTGCACGGGGTGTTTGATATGTGTCGAGGTATGTCCGTATCAGGTGATGTTTGAGCAAAAAGATTCCGATATTCCGGTTAAATGCAATCTGTGCGGGGAATGCGTTCAAACATGCCCGCGCAATGCGATTGTATGGGTCGCAGACCCGGAAAGTGAGGTGGCCTAATATGTTTGGTTATGCAGGCACGATTCTGCGCGTTGATCTGAGTAATGCGTCTGTCAAGAGGGAGCCGCTGCCCGATGGGCTGACGGAAAACTTCATCGGTGGCAGAGGTTTTGTGGCCAAAATACTGTATGATGAGATTCCTCAGGGTATCGGGGCATTTGATCCGCAGAATATGCTGATGGCAGCTTCCGGCCCGCTCAGCGGTTATTTTCTTCCGGCCAGCGGCAAGACCCATTTCGGCACGAAATCCCCGGCCACCGGCGGCTATGCCGACAGCAATATGGGCGGGCATTTTGGACCGCACCTGAAATATGCCGGCTATGATGTCCTGGTGATCACCGGCAAAGCGGAACGTCCCAGCTATTTGTTCATCAATGACGATGTGATTGAGATTCGCCCGGCTGAGGAATACTGGGGGCAGGGCTCGATTACAGCGGAGAAAAATTTTAAAGATCATCTGGGAGATGATTATCAGATTATGACGATCGGGCCGGCCGGAGAAAACCTGGCGCGCTACGCCTGTATTTCCCATGATTTCGGACGCCAGGCCGGAAGGACCGGTGTCGGGGCCGTGATGGGAAGCAAAAATCTAAAGGCTATCGCGGTCAAAGGGACCGGGAGCATACCGGTTGCCGACCTGAAAAAAGCATATGCAAAGGGCAAAGAAGCTTACCAAAAGGTCAAAGCCAAACCCGGTTTTGAGGGCTGGACGCCGGAGGGCACGGCCGGGATAACGAACTGGACGAATGAAGTCGGTGTATTTCCCTCCCGCAATTTTCAAACTTCACATGCCGGGCACTATAAAAATATAAACGGCCAAGTGATCCTCGAGCGGCTGAAAATTACCGATAAAGGGTGCTTTGGCTGCCCCACGCCCTGCGGAAAATATGGGCACACCAAAACACCGTCGGGGTCAGCCTATGTGGAAGGACCCGAATATGAAACCATCGCCTTGTTCGGTGGAAACTGCGTTTTAAAAACCATCGAGGAAGTGGCGTATGCGAATTATTTATGCGATGAACTGGGTCTCGATACCATCTCCGCCGGAGTGGTTATTGGATGGGCCATCGAATGCTTTCAGAAAGGCATTTTAACCCGTGATGAAATCGGTCGCGAGATCGATTTTTCGGATCTGGATTCGGTCGTTTACCTATTGAATAAAATTGCCAAGCGAGAAGGGATCGGCGACCTATTGGCCGAAGGCGTCAAGGTTGCGGCGGAAAAGACAGGCAAGGGCTCGGAACGATTTGCCATTCACGTCAAAGGTTTGGAGTGGTCGGGCTACGAGTGCCGCAATGCCCCCTCGATGATGCTGGCGTATCTGACAGCCGATGTGGGGGCCCATCACAACCGGGCCTGGGTGCTGGGTCACGATCTTGCCGGTGCCTGGACCAACGTGCACGATCTGATTGCCTCCGAGACGGAGATCGAAGCGCAGCCAAAGGCGGTTGTCAGCGACCGCAGCGCCGAATATGTGATCGAATCCCAGCATAAGCGTTCGCTCTTCGACGCCTTGGGAAACTGCCGGCTACAAATGATGGAGCTGGGCTTTGAGGAGGAACATTACGCCGAACTGTATTCGCTGATTACCGGAAGATCGAAAACCTGGGAGGAATTGCTCAAGATTTCCGAGCGCATCTGGCATCTGACCCGGGCGTTTTCGGTGCGGGAGATAATCGGCTTCGGCCGGCATCTCGATTTTCCCCCGGCACGCTTAACCGAAGAACCGATTGCGGACGGACCGAACCAGGGACACGTCTTATCCAAGGACGATATCAATGACCTGCTAACATGGTACTATTCCGCAAGGGGCTGGGATGAAAATGGTATTCCCACCCGGGAGACCCTTTTGGAGGTCGGTCTGCCCGAGGTTGTCGAGGACCTCGAAGCAAGGGGTCTCTTCTCGTAAGTGGTTCAAGGGCTTTATTTCTTTTGCCGCTGGCTACTTGCTTCTGGCTACTGGCTTAAAGCCCATGATCAATTACTGACAGCCAGCTGCCAGAAGCCAGCAGCATGATGCTGAACCCTGAACAGTGAACGCCGAACCTTCTAAAAACGGAGGAAGATATGGGTAAGATCTTTACGCCAGGCGAAAACGATTTCGGTAAAACCGATGCGGTGGTGATCGGCGGTGGTATCGTGGGCACGGCGACGGCTTTCTGGCTTTGCAGGGCCGGGTTGGACGTTGTTCTCGTGGAGATGCGTGACGGCCTGTCAACCTTAACGACTCCCGCATCGGCGGAATGCTTTCGGGCCCAATTCGCAGAGCCGGCCATGGCAGCCCTGGCAATACCGAGCATTGAGATGTTCGAGCACTTTGATGAAGTCATCGGTATACCCGGATACAGCATTTCCATCAGACAGCAGGGATATCTTTTTCTTACCGATGACCCGGAAACGGTTGACGACCTTAAGGAGAACGTGGAACAGCAGCATAAACTGGGTGTTGCGGACTCAGAATTTTTAGAACGCGATGAGATCCTCGCCCGATTTCCCTTTCTTTCTCCTTCTGTATTGGCCGCGACCTTTCGACAACGGGATGGGTGGCTGTCCTGCCACGAGCTTACACAAGGATTTGCCAAAGGCTGTGATGCCAGGTTTTTCACCAACACCAAAACCACCGGTATCCAGATGGATGAAAAGGGGATTTGCGGGGTGGAAACCAGTCGGGGAATCTTACAGAGCCGTATCGTGGTCAATGCGGCCGGGCCCTTCGCGGCTGAAATCGGGCGTATGGTCAACCTGGATTTGCCGCTGGAGCCGGTTCGTCGCCAAAAGGTCTATATACAGACTTCGGTGTCCATTCCGCAAAATGCCCCGTTCACCATTGATGTCAATAACAACTCTTACTGGCGCCCTGAACCGGGGGGAGCGATTATCGGCTGGGTGGATTCGGATGAGCCGGTCAGCGAGCCTTCTGAGAAAGTCGATACAGACTGGGAGTTTCCGGCCGTAACCCTGGACAAGGTCAAGCGCCTGACGCCGTTTTTCCAGGAGGTCGAAAAGGCCCTGAGACAACCCGATATGAATACATCGGCCGGTTTCTATGTCTATACGCCCGATGACCAGCCGCTGATCGGGCCGGTTCCGGAAGTTCCCGGTTTTTATGTCAACTGTGGCTATTGGGCCGGCGTGATGCTATCTCCGGAAGCGGGTAAGCGGATCAGCGCGCTTGTCACCGGACAGATGGATCTCAAGGATAACCCCTTGCGACCGACTCGTTTCAAAGAGGGGCTGGGGAAGAAGGGCAAAACACTAATGAGCCATTAGGCTCTCAAAAATCATTTGTGTGCTTTTTTGGCAATCTTTGGAATATTGAGATTTGTTTAGCCCTTCAAATGATTGAATATTTTAGATTGGATATTGAATACCTAAGTGAATAACCAGAAATTCAAGTGATAGAATTTTACCAATATTCAATGGTCAATTTTCGGTAAGGAGATTTCGTTATGCTATTGGGCTTACATACATACAGTCTTCATTTGCACGGTATGGGACAGAATTGGGGCGGATTCAAACTGCAGTGGGAGCCGGTTTGGGATGTCTTCGGTTTGATGGATGAGGCCCGGAAACTGGGACTCGAGGGGCTGCATTTGACTGCCGCTGATCTGGGCACGGCTGACAAGGCCCACCTGCGCAATGTTCGCCAGGCTGCTGAGGAGAGGGAATTATACCTGGAGTATAACTTTTCACTAGACGCATCCGAGTACGATGACCGCCTGACGCATACCATGGAGGAGGGCATCGCCATTGCGGAATCGATCGGTTCGGATATCGGTAAAATCAGCATGGACGTCAAGCGACCGCATCCCGTATGTGGATCTGCTTTCCATCCTGAGATCATTCCTCAGTTGGAAGATATCGCCCGCAAGGCGCAAGCGGCCGCTCCTGTTGCCCAGAACGCGGGTGTCAGGCTCTGCCTGGAGAATCACACCGAAGCGTTCAGTGATGAAGTGCTCTGGATCATCAACCGCGTCAACCACCCTTATGTGGGGGCTTGCATTGACACGAATAATTCGCTAATGGTCGGGGAAGATCCGCTGACCGCTATCCGCAAGCTGGCACCCGTGTCCTTCACCAATCATTTTTCAGACCATCGCATTGATTTTGATCAATACGGCTGCCGTATCACCGGCGTGGCGACCGGTAAAGGAGATGTGCCCATGCGGGAGGCCTATCAGATCATCAAAACGAATCCCAATATGAAACGCCTTAACATTGAGGTGGAGTTCGATCCCGGCGATGACGGTCCTGAGAAGGCCCGTCGTCGCGAGTATGAGGCCGTTGTTGAAAGCATTCGTTTCATCCGCCGGGAGCTGGGCGTTGGTTCGGAATCTTAATCGCATAAAATGAAAATAAAATCCAAATATATCTATGTGTTATTTTTACTTGTCTGCATTCATCTCGGTCATTCCATTTCAGGCAGCTCCGCGCAAGATCCTTATCCGACCATTGAAATTCCAATCTTTAATGGAGGCTATAACCTTCAAAACTTTTTTGATGCGTCCGAAGAAACAAAATCCGTAACCTATCAACTCCAAACAAACAATCCACCGACCGAGGTGCTCGAATTCTATGACGCCTATTTCAATGGCCGCGGCTGGCGGTCCTCTTTTGAAACCTGCCAGAGGAATTGGGAGGATCTCAGTGACGAACCCCGAAGGGGGGTGCCGCTTGTCCGGCAATTATATGCCTCCTGGGCGCATCACGCGCTGAATTTAAGAGCGGTTCTCTGGTTAACATACGAAGTAGGTCATAAAGAATCTCAAAGTGAGGTGGTGGTCAAATGCCAACTTCAGCCTAAAACGGGGAAGTAAAAATCACCTCATCATCAGCTGAAGCTGCCGCAAAGAAAGCGTGTGCATTTGCCTTGAAGCCGGCTTTGGATTGTGAAGGCTACATCCAAAAGGGTGAAATTCATCCTCTACTGGCCGGGGAATTTTCAATCATTGACATCAAAAAAGCCCAAGAAGCGCTTCTGGCGAAAAAACACGTCGGAAATTTTGTGGTCTTGCCGGGTTAGAAGATTCGACGATGCTGCTGGGCTTGCAGATATACCGTCTTCATTTGCGCGGCAGTATATAAAACTGGGGCGGCTTCGAGCACCGATGGGGCTGGTTTGAAGCATCTTCGGCCTGATTCGTTCAAAAGGAGATGGACGTGGGGCGGGGACTTGAGATCCAATTCAATGCGTTTTTAGTTTAATGAAAAAAATCCAGGAAAGGAGGTGTTTTAAATGGCGAAAGGCGATTACAGTATCCGCTATGACCCTGACAGGTTGAGGGAAATGATTGAAAAGGGGATGAGCGCAAAGGAGATCACGAAAGAATTTGAGATATCCCCATATACACTGCGGGAACATTTGGTGATGCTTCAGGATCTGGACAAGAAAATCTACGTCGTCGAAGGACTCTTTGATTATTCACAAGTGGAAAAATCAAAGATCCAAAAAGAAGGAGTTGTTTTCTCGAAAGAGATGCTCGAA
>JASFTL010000025.1:0-16486 GCA_050053555.1 Desulfobacterales bacterium | reverse complement strand
ACCCGGCCGGCAGAGCGCATTTCTGTGCAGGGCGCGCACCATCATACGTTTGCCAATCCCCATGGGATCGTTTATGAAATCGGCTGCTTTAAATCTGCTCAGGGGTGCGGCTACGCAGGACCGCCCTCAACGGAGTTTACCTGGTTTAGTGGTTATGCATGGAGAGTGAGTTTTTGTACGATGTGCCTGACCCATTTGGGCTGGGTCTTTATCGCCGGCAGCGGGGACAGCTTCCACGGTTTTATTTTGGAACGGTTGATACAACCGGAATAATTATAACCTGATTATAAATTCGAATGTCCAAAGACTTGGTTTTTTAAGCTTTTATCTTTATTTATTGAGGGGACTCATATGGCAGAAATTAAAAGCACCTTAGACCTGGTGATGGAAAAAACCAAGAATCTGAGCCTCAGCTCAGAAGAGAGACAGGCGCAGAAAAATCAGGAGATTGAGAGCCGGATTCGCGGCCTGCTGCAGAAATTCAAGGACCAGACCCTGAACGTTGAAAATTTTAAAACCGAATACCATAAACTACAGAAAGACTATGATCTTTCGCTAAACGCTCAGCTGATTAAAGCGATATGCGGCCTGATCGAACTCGGGAAGGACAATCAGGCGCTGTTTGATCTGCTGGCCGAATTCAAGGTGTCTGATATAAAAGGGCTCATGTCGGTTCTGCAGGAATTTGAGACGGCCTTTGACACGGCTGCCGCGCAACGGCGCCAGATCTTAAAAGATCAGCTTGCCAAATCACACGCGATCTCCGGTTCGGCCGTTGTCCCCAATCTGGAAACGGATGATCGCTGGCAAAAAGAGGCTGGGGAAATACGGGCAAAGTACAGCCAGTTATTAGACCAGGAGAAAGCCAAACTGCTGGCCGAGTAATTCGCATTAATATGTGTATTACACGGTATAATTGACCTCACGGCCCATTTTACAAATTATATTTATCTATCTTGTTGTAAAGCGTACGCCGGGTAATGCCTAAAATGGCGGCTGAGCGTTGCCGATTATTGTTCGTCCAGGCCAACGTTTGAGTAATCATCTCCTTTTCCGCATCTTCTATGGTTGAACCGACGCGAATGGGTATCGTGGGTGCACCGGTTTGCTCTGAAAAAAACCGTTTCGGTAGGTTTTCGGGCAGCAGGACCTCTCCGGAGCACATCACGACGGCACGATGTATTACATTTTTGATCTCCCGAACATTTCCCGGCCAATCATATAATTCCAGCCGACTGATGCATTCCGGTGACACGCCGACGATGTTCTTTTCATAGGTTTGATTGAAACGCTTGAGAAAATAATCCACAATCAGCGGCACGTCGCCCGGCCGGTGGCGAACGGCGGGTAATGCAATGGGAAACACATCCAGGCGGTAAAACAGGTCTTCCCGAAACCGGCCTTGACGAACGGCTTCGGTCAAGTTTTCGTTTGAGGCCGCAATCACGCGAAAATTGGCCTTGATGTTTCGGGTACCGCCGATTCGCTGAAATTTCTTGGTTTCCAGCAGCCGCAGCAGACTGACCTGGTTTTTCTCATCGATGGTGCCGATTTCGTCCAGGAAAATGGTTCCCTTTTTGGCCGTTTCAAAACTGCCTTTGTAGCTTCTCCAGGCGCCGGTGAATGCACCTTTTTCGTATCCGAACAACTCACTGGAAACCAATTCCTTCGGCAGGGCGCCCAGATGAATAGGGACGAACGGTTTTTCCTTGCGATTACTAAGCTGATGGATCGCCCGTGACACCAGTTCTTTTCCGGTACCGGTTTCACCGGTGATCAGAACCGGAATTTCTATCTGGGCCGCCTGTCGAGTCTGCCGGTAGACTTCCTGCATGAGCGGCGATCCGCCGACCAGATCTTTCAATCCAGGTTTTTCAGGATTTTCCTTGAGCAGCAAATTCAGGCTGTACTGGGAACGGTGAGTAAGCGCCGTATCCACCAGCATGCGCAGTTCTTCGTCAGTGACGGGCAGCTTGGTATACTGGTAGGATCCGGCTTTCAAGGCTGAAAAGGCCAGCGGCAGTTCTTTCGGGTAAACCAAAATCAGCACCTGGGTGATCGGGCACCTGGATGCGATAATTTCCAAAAGCTCGATGGTATTGTCCATCTGAAACTTGAATGCTGCTCCGGTCAGCATCAATATGTCAAAGGTATGCTCTTCAAATTTTTCAAATGCGTGTTCAAGGGTTTTTTCAAAATATACATCGGCCACCCGTCGTGGAAAAATCCGTTGCGTCTGACGAAAAAGCTCAAGATTCCGGTCTACGACCATTATTTTTTTTTGATTGCTATTCGGCATGCTGTTCATTATTCGCTCGGGTTTCGTCCCGTCCAAACACATCGACATAATCGCTAGTGCTTTTTACTAACACGGTCGGGCCCTTTTATCAAGAAAAAAGTGTAAAAATTATTTACATTTTTTTGGGCGTGTCGTTAGGGTTTAACTGACCGGAAATATTGTTTATAAAAAGAGGTTCCGTTTTGAAGCTTAAAATTATCTATTTAGAATTATTATATAAATTCGGTTAGTCAGCGGTTTAATCCCATCTGGCCCTATGGCGCGGTAACTGTATAAATAATTTACAGGTTTTTTGGCGAAAATCTGATAATTGTAAAAAAATTATACAATATACGCGGAACGCGGTGTCAAAGATCACTTGAACACATGCGCTTGAAACTTTTTTTTATAGCATATTCAAATAGTTAAAAAGAACTCATCCTTGGTGGCATGAATCTGGCAAAATCTTAACAAATAAACAAATAAAAAAGTCAAACACCTTAGATTTACAACTTTTTCCGGTCCGGCGGATCTGATGAAAAATTTCAGCCAAAAATTCAAGACCGGCCTGGAGCGGATAATCGGAACTCCAGCAGCCGATTCGGCAAAATTCATCCCCCAAAAATAATTTTGCTTAACTTAGCAATCTGCCTTGCGAGAGAGACTCAACGGGTGGATTAAAAAGGAGGAATTTATGCACGCTGACAAATATAAGGTCGTATATCCCGACGATGCCTGCGAACTCGATCAAAACGAAGAATTTTTTACACTGGTCACCGAGGATGGCTCGAGACGGCTCCGGATACACGATTACGATAAAGTGTACAAGGTGCCGGGCCTCTACGAAGAGGTGGTCTACGATCATTTAAAATGTGACTCGCCTCAAAAAGTTTGTTCCCTGCTTTCGCAGGAAATCGACGCCGCCGGAGGGCCAAGCGACCAACTGAGGGCGCTGGATTTCGGCGCCGGAAACGGAGTCTCAGGTGAGTGCTTTGCGGAAAAATTCGACTGCAAGGCCCTGGTGGGGCTGGATATCTTTGCGGAGGCGCGGGAAGCCGCGCAGAGGGACCGACCGGAGCTTTACGATGCATATTATGTCATGGACCTCAGTGAGCCCTCGAATAATGACCTGCAAGCTCTGGACAAATGGAATTTTAACGTTCTGCTGACGGTGGCCGCGTTGGGCTACGGCGACATCCCAGCCCAGGGATTCATAAACGCTTTCAATCTGGTTGAAAAAGGCGCTTTGATCGCATTTAACATCAAAGAGCGGTTCATGTCGGATGAGGATGACACCGGATATCATGACACCCTCGAAGCCATGATGGGCGACAGCCTTGAGACGCTGAAAATTAAGCACTATTGTCATCGGCTGTCAATGTCCGGAGATCCGCTCCACTATTATGCCGTGGTCGGTCGCAAGAAAGGTGAGATCAATACAGCCTAATTCGAGTTGGCCGGCCCAGGCCCATTCCATTGTTCGTTTGTGAGCCTCCCCCGTTAAAATACTTTAGCGCATACAATTTATCTTTGAAAGGAAAATCTTATGAGCAAAATTAAAGCCGAACATATATTTACATCTGAATCCGTTGCAAAGGGTCATCCGGATAAGGTTTGCGATCAAATTTCCGACGCGATCCTGGATGCCTGCCTGGCCAAAGATCCTTACAGCCGGGTGGCGTGTGAGACCCTGGCCGGATACAACCTGATCGTCAATGTCGGCGAAATCACCTGCAAGGGCTGGGAAGAAATCGATCCGGAAACCATCGTCCGAAGGGTTGTCAAAGAAATCGGCTACGATGATGCCAGGCTGAAATTCTGGAGTGATTCCTTTGACTATATTTGCCGAATTCATGGGCAGTCCCCCGATATATCCCAGGGAGTTTCGAAAGGCGAGGGCCTTTATGAGGAGCAGGGCGCCGGGGACCAGGGCATGATGTTCGGTTACGCCACCGATGAGAACGAGGAAATGCTGCCCGCCCCCGTTGCATACAGCCATCGGCTTCTGGCACGACTGGAAAAAGCTCGCAAACGAGGTGATATCGGCTATCTGCGACCCGATGCCAAATCTCAGGTTTCGGTGAAATACCGGCGGGGGCGACCGGAACAAATCACCTCGGTGGTGGTTTCGCATCAAACCGATGATGTCCCTCTGGAAAAAATACGCAAAGATCTTGTCGCTGTGATTCGAGATGAGCTGGATGCCACCGGACTGCTGGCTAGCGGCACGCAATATCACATCAATCCGACCGGTGCTTTTGTTTTGGGAGGACCGTATGCAGATGCCGGCTTGACCGGAAGAAAGATCATCGTGGACACCTACGGTGGCATCGGCAGCCATGGCGGCGGCGCATTTTCCGGAAAAGACCCGTCCAAAGTGGACCGTTCCGCCGCTTATTACGCCCGGTATGTTGCCAAAAATATCGTTGCCGCCGGTTTGGCCGAAAAATGCGAAATCCAGGTTGCTTACGCCATCGGTGTTGCCAAGCCTTTGAGCGTCAACGTGGACACATACGGCACCGGCCGGATCGACGAGGCCGAGCTGCAGGAAATTCTTGAAAACGGTGGGATATTCGACTTCCGTCCGGCCGCGATCATCGATGATTTGGACTTGCTGAAGCCCCGCGGCTGGTTCTATCAACAGACAGCGAGCTACGGCCACTTCGGCCGCGATGAATTCCCGTGGGAAAAGACGGACAAAACCGCTGCCCTCAAAACCGCGGTACGGACCCGGAAGGCGGCCTGACATGGACCATCCGCTGAAAGTCATCGGTGTGGGCTCGCCCATCATCGATCATCTGGCTCATGTCGACGAGGAAGCCATCAGCCTTCTCTCCGGCGGCAAGGGCGGCATGCAACTGGTGGAAACCGCGGTCATGGATAAACTGCTGGGGAATTTGCACGACCCGGTGGCCACGGCCCCCGGCGGCTCGGCTGCCAATACCTCCTTTGCCCTGGCCCGCCTGCATGTGCCGGCGGCCATTTTGGGCAAGGTAGGTGATGACCGCAACGGCCGTTTCTATTGCCGCAGCTTTGAGCAGATCGGCGGAGATGCCTCACGGATCAAGGTTTGCCCGCAGAGGGCGACAGCGTGCTGTTTGTGCCTGATCACCCCGGACTCGGAGCGGACCATGCGTACCGACCTGGGTGCTGCGGCCGGTCTGCGGCCCGAAGAAGTTTTAAAAGAAGATTTTCAGGGCTACAGCCACGCCCACATAGAAGGTTATCTGCTTTTCAACCCGGCCCTGGCCGATTCGGTTCTGTCGGCGGCCAAGGAGGCCGGCTGTACGGTTAGCCTGGACCTGGGTTCCTATGAGGTGGTCAATGAGAACGCGGATATTCTGCCCGGCCTTTTAAGCGAATACGTGGACGTGGTTATGGCAAACGAAGACGAAGCAGCCGCTTTCTGCGGTTCGGAGGATGCCAAAGCCGGCCTGCACGCCCTGGGCGCCTTGGCCCCTCTGGCTGCAGTCAAACTCGGGCAACGCGGCGCATACCTCAAAAACGGCGCCCACAGCTGCCACGTACAGGCCCGGTCCGTGGAAGACGCTGAGGATGCCACCGGTGCCGGCGATTTCTGGGCGGCCGGCTTTCTCTACGGGCACCTGCAAGGGTATTGCCTGGAAGACAGCGGCCGCTTCGGGGCGGTGCTGGGTGCGGAAGCAGTGCGCCATGTTGGCGCGAACGTGCCGGATGAAGCCTGGGAACAGATTGCCGGTCTGTTTGGCGAACTAAAAAGAACATAAGGAGATATAATGCAACTTGGAGCAGTAGATAATGAAAACCTTTTTGCAGAGGACGCCCCTGATTTCAAGATCAAGGACATCGGCCAGGCCGATTGGGGCAGTCGGGAAATCGAGATTGCCGAACGCGAAATGCCGGGGCTCATGGCCACGCGGGAAAAGTACGGTGCTCAAAAACCATTGGCCGGGGCCCGCATCAGCGGCAGCCTGCACATGACCGTCCAGACGGCCGTGCTCATCGAAACCTTGCGCGCGCTGGGCGCGGATGTCCGCTGGGCCTCATGCAATATTTTTTCCACCCAGGATCATGCGGCTGCCGCTATGGTAAGGGCCGGCATACCCGTATTCGCCTGGAAAGGCGAAACCCTGGAAGAATACTGGTGGTGTACCCGGAAGGCCCTGACATGGCCGGACGGCAAGGGACCGCAGCTGGTCGTGGACGACGGTGGGGATGCCACCCTGCTGATCCATCGCGGTTACTGCGCCGAAAAAGATCCCTCCATCCTTGACCAGCCGACCGATAATAAGGAACTGCAGATTGTCAATGCAATCCTGAAAACCGGGCTCACAGAGGACGCATCATTCTGGCACCGGCTTGTTTCCGAATGGCGCGGCGTATCGGAGGAAACCACCACCGGTGTGCATCGACTCTATCAGATGGAACGCGACGGCGAACTGCTGGTTCCAGCCATCAACGTAAATGATTCCGTCACCAAAAGTAAATTCGATAACATCTATGGATGCCGGGAATCCCTGGTAGACGGTATCAAGCGCGCCACCGATATTATGCTGGCCGGAAAAACGGCAATGGTTTGCGGCTTCGGTGATGTCGGCAAGGGTTCGGCCGAGGCACTGGCAGCCCACCGCGCCAGAGTCATGGTGAGCGAAATTGATCCGATTTGTGCCCTGCAGGCGCTCATGGCCGGTTACCAGGTCGTTCGGCTGGAAGACGCACTGGCGCTTGCCGACATTTATGTGACCGCCACCGGAAACTGTGATGTGATCACCGCAGACCACATGGCGCAAATGAAAGATCAGACCATCGTATGCAACATCGGTCACTTCGACAATGAAATCCAGGTGGATGACCTCAATGCCTATCCCGGCATTCAAAAGACACCTATTAAACCCCAGGTGGATCGCTATACTTTTCCGGACGGGCATTCTATTTTTTTGTTGGCTGAAGGACGGCTTGTCAATCTGGGCTGTGCCACCGGTCACCCGAGTTTTGTCATGTCCAACTCCTTTACGAATCAAACCCTGGCACAAATTGATTTGTGGCGCGCGCCACATGAAGTGGGGGTCTATCGACTGCCGAAACAACTTGATGAAGAGGTCGCCCGGCTGCACCTTAAAAAACTGGGTGGTAAGCTTACCGAATTGACCGCCGAGCAGGCGGACTATATCGGCGTGCCGGCCAAAGGACCCTATAAGCCGGATTTTTACCGGTACTAAGATATTGAGAACTTTTGACGGTTTTCGTGCATCAACAAATTTGGTCGATAATCGTATAACAAATATTCAATTATATGGAGGCATTCTTAAATGACATCTATAAAAATAGATACATATAAGCCCAGACTCAACGTGTTGAATCGGGAACAAATGTGGTCAATTCATGAGGCAGCCCTTGAAATTCTTGAAAAAACAGGTTTCGAGATGAGACACCGGGGCGCCAAAAAAATGCTGCTGGATGCCGGCTGCAGCCTTTCCCGTCATGGCCGTATCCGGTTGCCGGCATATCTTGTCGAAGATGCCTTAAACACCGCCCCCAAACGGATACAACTCTATGATCAGAACGGTAATGAAGCCGTGGACCTCGTTGACGAAAACTGGTGCTATGGAACCGGTTCGGACACCATTTTCACCATTGACCTGAATAACGGGCAACGGCGACGCACGACCATAGAAGACACCGCCAATTTTGCGAGGCTGGTGGACGCGCTCGAAAACATGGATTTTGCGATGTCGATGAGCAATCCGGAGGATGTGCCCATCGATGATATTTATGTGTACGTTTTCGCCGAGATGGTAAAAAACACCAACAAACCGCTCATATTCATCGCCGACAGTGGTGAGGACATCGCAAAAATGTACGACATTGCCTGTCTGGTTGCAGGTGATGAAAAGAGGTTGCAGGAAAAGCCCTTCCTGCTGAATTATTCAGAAGCCATCAGTCCGCTGGTTTTTCCGGAAAACGTCATCGAAAAGCTCATTTTTTGCGCACAGAAGAAAATTCCCATCTGCCTGCCTTCCGGCTGCAATGCCGGCGGCGGCGGCCCGGTCACACTCGCCGGGGCATTGGCGCTTGGCATTGCAGAGAATCTGGTTGGACTCGTCGTACATCAATTGGCCGGGAAGGGGTCGCCCTTTCTGTTCGCCCCCAATGTAAGTATTATGGATATGCAGACCAGCATCATTTCCTATGGCTGCCCTGAATGGAGTCTCACCCAGGCCGCGCTGGCAGACATGCGCGATGAGATCTACGGTCTTCCAATCTGGGCCTTTGCCGGGGCTTCGGATTCCAAAATCATGGACGCCCAGGCAGGCGCCGAGGCCATGCTTTCCATCCTGACGGCCATGCAATCCCGCTGCAATGTTATTCATGATGTCGGGTATTTGGAATTCGGGACCACTTCATCTCTTGAAATGCTCGTCATGGCCGATGAACTGGTGGCCATGAGCCGGTTCTTCATGGACGGCATTTCGGTGAGTAAAGATACCCTGGCATTGGATACCATAGACCGGGTGGCTTTAGGAGGGGATCAGTCCATTTTTCTCACCGATGACCACACGCTGGAGCATTTCAGGGAAGCTCATTTCCATCCAAGGTTTTTGAATCGCAACTGGTACGACTCCTGGAAAGAAGCCGGCGGCGAGGATCTTTATGATCGCTGCAATGCCGAGGCGAAAAAGATCCTTTCGAATCATGTTGTTGAACCTAAATCGGCCGGCGTACTCAGCGAAATCGAGGATATCCTTGAGCCTCCGCGCAAAAGGATGGCCATCTGATACCGCACAGTATATCGGTGTATCGCAAAAAAGCGGCAAAGCAATCTAAAATAGGAAGTGATCATGAAACTTGACAAAGCTTACATAAACGTTTCCGTGAGCACTGGAACACTGGACGTGGATGAACTCGTCCGTAATTGCGCGGGCTTTTTGAGATCATGCCGGCTAGACCCCGCAACAACGGATAGGCTTCTGGCTGCGGAACAAAGGCTTGCCGCTTCACTTCATCTGGATGACGATCCAACTCCTGCTGATAAAAAAGACATCCTTTTCAACAACCTTATGGAGATATTAAAAGATATTTCCCCTGAAGGATGCTTTTTCGGAATTCATCCGGGAGACCCAGGTACTTTAGGTTTTTGGGATAAATCCATTAATTTCAGGCCTCGTTAGAAAGAATAATGAATAATAATAGCTTCATAAAAACAAATTTAATGACGACTGGCATTGGGAGCATACCTGAAAGCGACGCGCAAAAAGCAATCGGATTTGTGAATAAATTTATCCGGGATATCCCTTTCTGGCCTCAGCTGCCCAACAGGTGTACGGGTGAAAATATGATCATCCAATATGCCCACTGTCTGCCGTTTGTGAAAATTGACCGTGAAAACAATAGATTGTATGTAAATGAAGATGTCGATTGGGGCACATCATTAGCTGAGCTGTATGATAACATCGAAAATGAACGGTATGAAACTTTTGCATTAACAAACAAAGATGCTGCCGGGTTTTATCGATTTCTGGATAATTATAGGCATGAAAAAAAAATACCGATCACGAAAGGGCATGTGACAGGAACGCTAACGCTTGCCGTTTCCATAGACGATATCGCCGAAAAAGATTACAAAAGACCGAAGCGGATCGTCCACAATGAAACCATCATGGAGATATTACCGGATGCTGTCGGTATGATGGGAGCCTGGCAGGTAAGGAAATTATCAAACATTGCCGAAAAAATAATTGTTTTTATAGATGAGCCCGCTTTGTCGGATTACGGCTCCGAGTTTCATCCAGTCAGGCAACAGCCGAATCGGCTTAAAGGGTTTATCAACCAAACGGTAAATCGGATAAAGAAGGCCGCAACGAATGAAAGTGTTTATGTCGGGATGCACTGTTGCGGAGACAGTACATGGGAACACTGGCTAGATACGGATTTGGACATCATGAATTTTGATTGCTTTTCTCACTGGCAACATTTTTATAACAGAAAAGAGGGCATTAAAGACTTTATCAATGCTGGGAAGGTACTGGCTTTCGGAATTGTACCGACGGCAAAAGAAAAATTTGAAAACTGCACTAAAGAGGTCCTATGGAATATGCTAAAAAGGCAAATCAAAGATCTGGTTGATCTCGGCATCGATGAAGACCGGCTGATTGAACAATCAATGATCACTCCCGCCTGTGGTTTCGGTTCAGAAGACCTTCAAATATGTGAAAAAGGATTTGAAATGCTGATGCAAGTTTCCGAAATGGCAAAAAAAGAATATGATACCGCATGACAACACTCCATCTATGATATTAGGTATGCGTAACAGACGAATAATTATATTGTATAATTTGCCGAATTAGACAATTATGTGCTTTTAGAGTTTGCGACTTCAAATGTTGAATTGTAATTCGGCGCTCGATGTGGCTGCCGGGCAACAGCACAAGATCTTAAAAGATCAGCTTGCCAAAACGCACGCGATCTCCGGCTCGGCCGTTGTCCCCAATTTGGAAAACGATGATGAATGGCGAAAAAAGGCCGGGGAGATACAGGCAAAATATGGCCGCTTGTTAGACGAGGAGAAAGCCAAACTGCTGGCTGAGTGATCTGATTTTAGCGTCCAGGCCGGTCCGGTGTATTGTTCATATTGAAAAAGCCAACGGTAAGCATAAAAGATATTAAAATTTGAACTCAGGGCTATCTGCCTTCACGTATCTTCAACAGAGATTGAAAGGTAAATTGGGTGCTGTTGATCGGTATTTCGAGGGTTTTCTCAATACCGCCCATCCCGCTATATAAATTTTGGCGGAATCCGGAATGTAATACGCTTTTTTTCCTCAAGACCTTTCCCTGTTCGTCAAAAAATACAATCCAAACAGTCAATTGATCATACCCGCGCTTCGCCTTTCCGCCAATGTTTAATTTAAAGGTGCTCTGCTGAGCCACATATTGATACTCCAAAAGGACATCATTCGACTCCCAGGATCCAGCGTGAGGACCTCCTTGCAGCAGGGGAATACGATCCTGGGCGGCAGCCTTTGTTTGTAAGCCTTGACAGAAAGCCAATACCATTGAAAAAAATACCAGACGAATTATGATCTTTCCCGCTGTAGAATTTTTTAATTGCATTTTTACTTCCTTTCCTAAAAACTAACCTTATGCCGCAAATTGAGAGGTCGAAAATTTTTTGGATGTGCTGACGTAATCTAAAATTTTGGAATTTTGTAAATTCGGTTTCGATCGCAGAAAATCATATAGAATCGAGAATTTGAATATCTTGATCGATGATCCTCTGCCCTCTGACTCTATACATACCGAAACCAAAAATCTTCTATCTGCTCAAAATTGGACTTTACTTCCTGAGCGCCGGATACGATTTCACCATGTCCGGCCATAAGTAATTCGACATCCAATTGAGACATACGCTGAATGCTTTCTTTGAGCGTTTGGCCATCTCCGCCGGGCAAATCGGTGCGTCCGAGGCCTTCTTTAAAAACAAGGTCGCCGCTAAACAGGGCTTTTTGCGAAGGCCAGTAGAGGCAGATCGAACCGGGAGAATGACCGGGGGTCAGGAAAACCTGCATTTCAAGACCGTCAAGGGAAAGCGTGCCTTCTTTCAGAAAAAAGTCCGGCGTCAGGGCCTCGGTATCGATTCCAAAGGCAGCACTCATTTGCTTGCCGGCGGTTACCACCCAATGCCATTCGGTCTCATGCACGGTAAACAGAGCCGATTTTTGCTTGAATAATTGGACGCCTTCAAGGTGGTCCGGATGGGCATGGGTGCAGATGATCAGATCGATATCATCCGTTTTTAGTTTCAAGTCCCTTAATCCCAGTTCAACATGTTCGAATAAGGCGCGATGGCCGGGATCAATCAGAACCCGGGTCTGACCGTCAATAAAATACGCATTGCAATTGTTGGCCGTCATCGACTGCCAGACAAATGCGTGCAGATTATTTGCGATTTTCATATCACTCCTTTAAATATTCAGTTTGTTATAAATTTGACAAGTTAAGCACATGATTTTGACATTTTGTATACACTTTTTTAGATGCCGCTCAACCGATTTTAGCTTAACTATTTGAAATCTAATCATTTAATTTATACATCCGGTTTTAGCATAATTTTTGCATTATTTGGCCAAAATAAATTTTAATCCTATATGGGAGTCCTGATCATGAAAACATATTTGATTTTGTTTGTTATTCTGCTGTTTGCCCTTTCCGGCTGTGCGGGTACCAACAAGTCCGGTGAGAACGCGGTTGAACGCTTGATGGATGATTCGACCATCACTACCCGGATTAACCATGAAATGGTTAAAGACGATGTCGTTAAAGCCCGGCAGATTGATGTCGATACCATCGGCGGCCATGTCACGCTAACGGGAGCCGTGGCTACCCGGGAAGAATCCGTCCGCGCTTCACAAATCACTCAGCGTGTGCCGGGAGTAAAATCCGTTCGCAATAATCTTCAGATTGGTAAAAGAAGTTTTGGCAACGTCTGGGATGATAATGTGCTTAGCAATAAAATCAAAGCCAAGCTGATTGCCGAACCCGAAGTCCGCTCGCTGAACATCGATGTCGACGTCTATTTAGGAGTGGTCACCCTAACCGGCATCGTTAAAACTCAGTATGAGAAGGACCGGGCGATTGCGCTTTCCCGCGGCACCGATGGAGCCGTCAAAGTCATCGATAACCTTAAAGTCCGCTAATCGATCTCTGATATTAATTCACCACAGACCCACACAGACAAATCTTTTCCTCGGGCGACCCGCCGTCGCTTAAGCTATGGCGGGGCAGGCTCTGCCCGAGGAAAAACTGTATGCCCTGCGGGCAACAGTACAAATCCTTTTAAGATCTATTTTCGGGCAACTACCTTTATAAGGCATTTCATAAGGATAATCGGGCACATTTTTATTTGAATCGCGAAGCGATTAACTGTTTTTGTTCGGCCGATGCCGGGCCGGACAAAAGGTTAGTGCTCGCCCTGTTAAATGGCTTTCAGCTCTTCCGAAGGAGGATTTAACAGGGTAAAGTCCGCGTGAGGCCTGCCGCGGCGAAGCTCTCCAGAGCGAAGACGGGTCTGTGGCCAATTTCACCCATTTTCAATCGCATTCACAATTTTCTGCAGCACCGCACCGGCTTTAGCGCGAATGAGCGCGTCGCACATATCATCGCAGGGAGTTTGCGATAGATTGACGATGGCCAGAAAAGCGCTGTTATGTCTGGCGTAAACCGGCATATGAGCTGCCGGCTGAACCAGCAATGTTGATCCCACCACCAGAAAAAAATCACACGTTTGCGAGAGAGCAGCCGCTTTTTCGACTTCGCTGACCGGCATGGCCTGGCCAAAGGAAATCGTATCGGGTTTTAAATAACCTCCGCATTCACATTCCGGCGCTAAATCGCCGGATTCCAACCGCTGGTGAGTTTCTTCCGTGGAAACAATTCTTCGACAGGTCATGCAACGGATGCGACGGGTATTGCCGTGCAGCTCAATTACCTTTTCATCCACAAGGCCGGATTGCTGGTGCAGCCCATCCACATTCTGAGTGATCACTGCGTTCAGCAGCCCCATATGGTAAAGTTTCGCAATCGCTGAATGCCCGGCATTGGGTTTGGCCCGGGTAATACCCTTGAAGAGTTCTTTCCACCGCTGCCAGTATTCCTCCCGGGCATCTCTGGAGCTCATAAATTCGTCAAAATAGATCGGGCGGAATTTGTCCCATATACCGCCTTGACTTCTGTAATCCGGAATTCCGCTTTCAGTCGAAATCCCCGCGCCGGTGAATACGATATTTTTTCCGCCTTTTTTTATTTTTTCGGCGATAAGGGCGATTTTGTCGTTCATAGCATTAAGGTTTCAAGGTGTCAGTATTCAGGTGTCAGCAAAAAGATGACAGGGGACAGAAATCAGCGGTCAGATTGGGTGCGACATCTTCGTGTTTGTTCCATCTGTCTTCTGCCGTCTGGCCTTCGAATACTGACACCCGAAACCTGACACCTGACACCGGAAGCGTAGCAACCTGAAACCGGTTGCTACGCTTCTTTGAATTCCGCGATTAACTGCTGCAATGAAGCTTTGGCATCGCCAAAGAGCATACGCGTATTTTCTTTGACAAAAAGAGGATTGTCCACACCGGCGAAACCGGCGGCCATGGAGCGCTTCAGTACGATTACGGTCTTCGCCTTATCGGCGTTGATCACCGGCATCCCATAGATTGGGCTGGAGGCAACCTCTCTGGCAGCCGGGTTAACAACATCATTGGCACCGATTACCACGCAGACGTCAACGGTATCTATCATCGGATTGACATCATCCATCTCCGCCAGTTGCTCGTAAAGAACGTTGGCCTCAGCAAGCAAAACGTTCATGTGTCCCGGCATTCGACCGGCCACCGGGTGAATCGCATAACGAATATCTGCGCCGTTTTGTTCCAGGATATCGCCAAGTTCGCGAACGACATGCTGTGCCTGAGCGACGGCCATACCGTAACCGGGGACAAAGACAACAGAACGAGCAGCCTCGAGGATATAATAGGCATCTTCCGGGGAGATCGGATGCGCTTCTCCCTGAACTTGGTCGGCACCCGCTTTGCTGACTGCGGCGTGCAGACCGCCAAACAAAACATTGGCCAGGGAACGATTCATGGCCTTGCACATGATTCCGGTCAAAATCAGGCCGCTGGCGCCAACCAGTGCCCCGGCCACAATGAGAACATTGTTGAGAATGATAAAGCCGGCTGCACTGGCTGCCAGACCGGAATAGCTGTTAAGCAGGGCGATCACAACCGGCATGTCGGCACCGCCAACGGGGATGACCCCCAGGATCCCTAAAATCAGCGCCAGACCGATGATGACAATGAAAATCACATATGAAAATGATGTCGCCGGATTATATGCAAAGATTGCCCCGCAAAATAAAATGGCAATGATTATGGTTGCGTTGACGATTTGCTGACTGTAAAAAAAGATCGGTTTACCCGAAAGTCTTTCCGAAAGTTTACCATAGGCAATCACACTCCCCGAAAAGGCGACGCCGCCAATGAGTACGGCCAGAAGAATGGCGATGGTAATAAAAAGATTGCTTTCAGGCATGCTATGATAATTTTCCCAGCCCACCAGCAAACTGGCCAGACCTCCAAAACCGTTTAAAATAGCCACCATTTGCGGCATAGACGTCATTTTTACGGTGCGGGCTGCGATTACGCCGATACACGCACCGACAACCATACCGACAATCACCAATGAAAACGAAAGGCAGCATTCAAACAGCGCCGAAGTGACGGCAATCAGCATGCCCAGAGCAGAGACCAGGTTACCCCGCCGCGCACGCTCCGGTCTGCCGAGCATTTTGATTCCGATTATAAAGATAATAGAAGCAAGGATGTATCCGGCATCGATCAGAATTTCTAAGGGGTCCGTCATTTTTGCTCCTCTTCTTTGCGCTTGAACATCGCCAGCATTCGATTGGTAACCAGGTATCCGCCGACCACATTAACCGTGGCCAGAATGAGTGCTATTGTGCCAATGATGGAGGCCACCGTATCCGCACCGGTTCCGGCTGCCGTAAGCGCTCCTACAATGGTGATGCCGGAAATGGCATTGGTTCCAGACATCAAGGGAGTGTGCAGCTGCGACGGCACCTTGGTAATCAGTTCTACACCGAGAAAAATCGCTAGAACAAATACAAAGATTAAAAGACCTATGGACATGATACTCACTCCTATTTCTCAAAACGGTTATGTTTTCTAGTAAACTATTTGAAGACCTCAGATTTTGTTCGAGGGCAAGGCGCTAGGCGGCGAGAAAGCGGAGCGTACACGTTAGTACGTGAGCATTTTGAGCCGCTTCGCAACACAGCCATCGGGCGAAATATGAGGTCTTAATTTACCCGGAACTGTAATGTTCGGCGATAACCTTATTGACAACCTTACCCTGATGGGTGATAACACATCCCCTAATAATTTCGTCTT
Organism: Desulfobacterales bacterium; assembly: GCA_050053555.1. Classification (GTDB taxonomy): domain Bacteria; phylum Desulfobacterota; class Desulfobacteria; order Desulfobacterales; family JAHEIW01; genus JAHEIW01. The sequence continues at coordinate 271 of JASFTL010000025.1, read as the reverse complement.
CAAAATCCAGCTGAAAGCGTTTCTCTGCTTCATCCCAGAACTCGGTAACAAGGGCAAACATATTGGATGAAAACATCTGGCTGGCATTGATCGCCACTTCCCCCGGCAGGTTAGCCAGCCCGATGATGCGAACACCACCTGCGTCAACTTCCTGATTCGGTTTTGAACCGGCAACATTGCCACCTGTTTCTACGGCCAGGTCGACTATCACTGATCCTTTTGACATCCCCCTAATCATATCTTCAGTAATGATCAACGGTGCTTTTTTGCC
>JASFTL010000024.1:0-16754 GCA_050053555.1 Desulfobacterales bacterium | reverse complement strand
GTTTAGCTCCTTTATCGCTGAAGGAATTGATGAAGCTCGACTGATTTCATTCTGCAATCGATTGCATGGCGCGGCGATAGTTGTGATTTAACTGCGATGTCGCCCTAATGCGCTGCCATGCAATAGATTCGTCTGAATTTTTCTGGGCTGGCGGCTACGATGATCGCCGGTTGTGGTGAGAAAGTGACACCCATTGATGAAATCTAGACGCGCATCTGCGGTCAGCTGAGAAATCAGCGGAATTCAAATTGAGTTGGCTTCCTGGAGCATCATCACATTTGTACCATTTTCCATCATCATGTCCCAGATAACGGAATGGCGGCCTAGCGGTTGTAGAAAAAAATGTTTGAACACCGCAACGTTTTTTATGCAACCACTATCAGTTGCTTTTAAAATACCAGATACGCCACGACTTTCATTGACCTAAGTCAAATAGAGTTATAGTGGTTGTCAAAAAAACGTTCCGGTTGCGGGACGTTTTTTTGCGACAACACTTATGCCGCCATCCTTTTTTCGGAACATTATTATGACAAGCGGTATAAATCGGATATTGCCATCCGGGGAGCAAGCTGATTGCCAATGAAAGGAGTTAGAGGATTTTTAATCAATATAGATCTGTCCGGCGATTGGGAAGAAAATAACGCATGCGGTGGCCTCTTATATCCGCGAGTTCCTTTGCTTTAAGATCTACAACGACCATATTTTCTTTACCGCCATCGTCTTTTGTCATAATCCGACCGCCGGGATCAAGAATAATGGTTAAGCCCGGAAAATCGAGACCACTTTGATTGTTTCCGGTTTGGTTACAGGCGACCACGTACAGGCCGTTGTCGAAAGCCCGCGCAGGTAAATGGCGTATCCAGGAATTAAATTTTTGCTTAGGTGTACCCCGGGGAGAAGCATGGGGCATAAAAATTACGTCAGCACCGTCCATGGCCATGCGAGTTGAAAGCTCGGGAAAGTGCGCATCATAACAGAGCTGGATACCCAGCTTGACACCTTTGATTTCAAACAAGGGGACTGTATTGCCGGCAGTGAACACATTGCTCTCCTGGGGCGCAATATGGATTTTGCGATAGATGCCGGCCACTGCATGTGGTGTGACAACAAGATGACTGGCAAACACACGGCTTTTGGGGTCTTCTTCAGCCATTCCAGCCAGAATAACGATCTTGGATTTTCGGGCCATCGCTAAAATAGATTGACTGATCGGCCCTGGTATCATTTCAGCCGAATCTTTGATTTCATCCCGGATGCTGTAGCCGGTAACATTCATTTCCGGAAAGCAGATTAGATCTGCAGCCTGTTTTTTTGCAGTCTGAACCCAGTCGGCCATGCGGTCCAGGTTGTCCTGAACCCGGCCAACCGGGCAATTCATTATAACAGCTGCAATGCGGATATCGTTCATAACTGTATATTAGGCGTCAGGCGTCGGGCGTCAGGCATCAGGTGTCAGTCGCTTGGGAGGTGTTCCACGTGTTTAATCGGTTTGATTGGTTTAATTGGTTCAATTGATTCGGTTTAAGCCAACCAATTCAACCAATGAAACAAATAAAACTAATCTAACAAACCCCTGAACCTCTTAACCTTAAAACCTATAATTGAAATTCCGCCTTAATCTTAAACACCCTCGTCGCCGGCAGATTGAGGATATCGGTAATGCCGGTTTCCGCGGCAATCTGTTGAAGGCTCGTGTTAATTTCATCCATCGAAGGCGCTATAAAGGTAAACCAGATGTTGAATTTATTCTGCCGTCGGTAATTGTGGGTGACACCCGGATAGCGGTTTACGACTTCAGCAAAGTGACTGACCTTATCTTCCGGCACTTTGGCTGCGCATAGCGTGCTGACAAATCCCAGTTTTTCAGGCGTAAAATTGCCGCCAATCCGGCGGATAATGCCAGAAGCTTTTAACCGGGAGACGCGTCTTAAAACCTCGTTTTCCGATAAGCCCAAATCTTCGGCGATGGTGCGGTAGGGCCGGGATGTAATGGGGAAGTCGGACTGGATTTTATTCAAAATATCCCGATCAACGTCATCGATTGATGCTTCAGGTTGATTCATGGGTCACTCCCTGAATTTTCCATCCAGAATGCGAACATGAACCTTTCGGGTTCGCGGACCGTCAAATTCACAGAAAAAAAGCCCCTGCCATGTGCCTAAAACCAGGGCGCTTTTTTCAATGGCCACCAACTCTGATGCTCCGACCAGGGTTGATTTTACGTGCGCCGGTGAGTTGCCCTCCATGTGTTTGTAATCCGCTTTCCAGGGAATGATCTGGTTTAAAACCATCAGGATGTCACCTTTGACACTGGGATCGGCGCTCTCATTGATTGTGACCGCGGCCGTGGTATGGGGCACATACAGCAGGCACAGACCTGCGCTCACACCGGATTCTTTTACCAGCTTAGCGACCTGGGTTGTGATATCGATCAGCTCTGTCCGGCCAGAAGTTTTTACGGAAAGAATCATTAAAGCCTCCTATGCCAACAAAAAAAGGCCCTGCGAAAAAAGCAGGACCTTTATTGTAAAAAGATAAATGGGTCACGCTCTTGGTATTAAACACATCCGGTAGGTTTCGGAAGACCGGCCATTTTACATGCTCCCTTGCCGGGACCTGACGGGAACAATTCATAAATATGTTTCAGTTTAAACCCAGTTACTTTGGATAGAACACGAACCATCGGGGCAATACCATTTTTCTCATAATAATCGCGAAGGACCTCAATTACTTTTTGATGTTCGTCATTGAGTTCCTCGATGCCTTCTTGATTTTTTACCCATTGGACCCACTCTTCGCACCAATTGTCGTAGGAATCGATAAACCCGTCTTCGTCGACTGTAAACTCTTTACCCATGAATTCTACACTTGGCATTGAATCGTCCTCCTTCTTGATAATTAATATATGATATATTTATTTTTTTCGGCCGCAGCCTTTATATGCTTAATTATAAAAAGGATCTTTTACCGTAATTGTCATACCATTGTCAACATGAAAATAATTGCCGATCACCATTTTTTGATAATCTTACGGTCTCAAATTGTTAGAAAAATCAATTGCCTTCGCCTAATACTCACGGGGCGTTTTGTTTAATTCATCTAGCGTAAATACCGGCCCGTCTTTGCAAACAAATTCTTTGCCGATATTGCAGCGTCCGCACATTCCAATTCCGCATTTCATGCGGTTTTCAAGGGACATAATAATACGATCGTGGGAATAGTCAAGTTTATCCAGAACCGGCTGGGTGAACTTAATCATGATCGGCGGCCCGCATACCAGGGCAAAGGTATCTTTTCCGCCGGGAGGGGCTTTTTGCTCGGTGATCGTCGGCACAAATCCGGTGTTGTATTTCCAGTTGGGATTATCAGTGCCGTCAACGGTAATATGCATGTTGAGATCGTCGCGTTTTTCCCATTCAATCAGCTCGTCCCAATACAGCAGCATACCCGGTGTCCGGGCGCCGTAAATGACGTGGATATCCTTGAATTTAGAGCGATTGGCCGGATCCAGCATGTAAATAATGGATGATCGCAGGGTGGTGAAGGCAAACCCGCCGCCGATGATGACGATATTTTTGCCCTCCATCTGTTCCCACGGATACCAGTTACCCAGCGGGCCACGAACGCCCATAATATCTCCTTCTTTCATGGCGTGCAGATAGGATGATACCAGTCCCACCTTGTTCACGGTAAAGATGACAAATCCCTTCTCCGTGGGAGATGAAGCAATGCCGATGGGAATCTCTCCTTTTCCGGTCACCGATAGCTCGGCAAATTGACCAGAATGATAGCTGAACTTTTCTTCGTCCTGCGGATTTAAGAAGACAAAGCGAAATGTTTTCAGATTCTTATCCTCGGTTTCAACGGTGATCTGATCGATACGAACCGGATAAGGCAGATATGGATTATGCAAGGTTAACCCCCAAAAAAAATGAAAAATGAAAATTTAATATTGAATATTCAATACTTTAAACCTCACAGGCGTCCTTTGAAGCGGCGTGGCTGTTCATCAATTCACAAACCCGACGAATGTCGATGTTGACCGGACAAAGACGCACGCATCGGCCACATCCCACACACTGAATTCCAGCGTCGTATTTATCAACATAATATTTCAGTTTGTGCATAAATCGCTGGCGGACCCGGTGCAATTTGGTATCTCTGGGATTATGTCCGGAACCATGCAGCGTAAAAAGCGGATACATGCAGCTGTCCCAGTTGCGCATCCGACAGCCGCTGTTGCCGCGGTTTTCATCCTGAATATCAAAACACCAGCAGGTCGGACAAACATAGGTGCAAGTGCCGCAGTTAATACAGGAAAAAGAGACCTCTTCCCAGAATGGTGCGTTGTAAAGCGCGTTGGTTTCAATTTCTTTTAATTTATCTGTGTTTACGGTAGAGCAAATTTTATCTTCAGCGGCCTGTTTCTTGGCCTCAATTTCTTTAAGGGCTTTTTTTTCAGCCACCGATTGGGTCCATCCAGCAGCCGCACAAAACGCTTGGCCTTTGTCGGTAATGACTTTGGCCATGTATTGATCACCGCTTTCGATCAGCAGTAGATCCAGTTCTTCTTCATGATAGGGCCCGCAGCCGGCTGTGGTGCAGAAACAGGAACTGCACGGAGATTCACATGCCAGGCCCACCAGCGTAGTGGCTTCATAGGCTTTGAGCCAATATGGATCCTGATATTCCGGTGTATCAAAATTGAGTCTGACCAAGGCAAAGGCCTTGGCATCACAAGGCCGGATACCGATGACCGCTTGCGGAGAATCGTCTTTTTTGACTTCCTTTAATATATGATGGTCTTCCTGATTTTCATCCAGGCTATATTCAAACATCACTTCCGTTTGTGGATAAACGATCGATTTAGGTGACAGGCGAGTGTTTAAACATCTTAAATCCGGCAACTGTCCCTCATTGAGCGCCTTAAAATTATGAAAATCCTCTTCTTTGACAGGACCGAAAAGGCGATAGGACTTGGATAATTTTTTAAGTCCCTCCGCCCAATTTTCTTTGTTTATTTGAACAATCTTCATTTCAATAACCTTAGCTTTTTAGTGTTTGGTGTTTTGTGTTCAGGGCGAATTGCTGATGGCCATCTGCCAAACACGAAACACTAAAAACGAAACACTTCTTACTTTATAAACTCATCCGGGTCGCTGGGCTTGTATGTATCCAGCGGTGGCCGCACATTCGGATCTAGGCCGGCTTCCCATTCAAACAACTCCAGGCAATCTTTTTCCAGTTTTTTGGTCAAGACGCGCATATTGATACCCACCGGGCAGGAACGCTCGCAGGCGCCGCAGTCGGTGCAGCGGCCGGCGCAATGATAAGCTCTTAGAAAGTGAAATGTGCTCACATCCGTCGGGTCCTGGCCTTTGCCCACCCATTGCGGCCGGGATTCATCGGTAAAGCAAGTGGGGCAGTAGCAAAGCGGGCAGGCATTGCGGCAGGCGTAACACCGAATGCAAGGCTCCAAGAGTTTATCAAAATAGGTTGTCTTTTCTTGCGGGGACAGAGCTTCAATTTCGCGGACATCGGCATAGCGGTCCACATCGGTCTGCTCTTCGACCAGATCCCCCGCCAGCTCATCATAAATGACCGGATTGCGGTGATTGCAGACCGAGCAGTTTTGCTGGAGCACATCATTTTTACTCAGGGTTTTTTCAAAGCCATCGCCTTTGACGGTGAGATGGTCTTCATCTTCGATGACGTCGCTAATTTCCCCCTCAAACATGGCGGCAATTTTACGCTTGTCAATCATCCCCGTGCAGGGGACGCCGATGATAACCAGTTGATCTCGTTTTATTTTATTTTCAATGATATGAGTGACGATATTACGGGAATCACATCCTTTGGCCAGGATGCCGATTTTTTCTTTGCGATTTGTTAAATAATTGCACAGATTGATGCCGCAATTGCTGTCCCAGACAAAGCCTTCAACCTCTTCAGGTGATCTGGCAAAATGAGGTTCATTCATCATCGGAACGGTTCCTTTTCGGAATCCGATGACCATTTCCACCTGGCACTCTTTTAAGAGTCGTGTGGAAATTTTTTTTATTTTATCCATGTAACTCAACATCTTAAGCGACCTTTGGTGTGGTTTTAACTAGATTTTTATTGGGTCCCAGTTCTTGGATGGACCGGGTGACTTCGGTGACCACCTGGACGAATTTGATGGCTTCCGCTGAGGAGACCCAGGAAAATTGCAGGCGGCCGGCCTCGATTCCCATGTGTTCCATTAGATTTTGAAATAGCGCGAATTTGCGCCGGGCGTAATAATTACCTTCCAGGTAATGGCATTCGCCGGGATGTCACCCGGATACCCAGACGCCGTCTGCGCCCTCACGCAAGGCAGCCAGGAAAAACTTGGGATCCATCCGTCCGGTACAAGGGATGCGCACCACCCGGATATTGGATGGGTATTCCATCCGTCCGACTCCAGCCAGATCGGCAGCACCATAGCTGCACCAGTTGCACAAAAAGGCCACGATTTTGGGTTCCCATTCCGACATGGTTTTTTGTTCTCCTTTATCTGGCTTCTGGCTGCTTGCTTCTGGCTACTGGCTTTTTGTCCCGAATTATTGCCAGTGACCCGTCGCCAGCAGCGAGATGCCAGCGAGCAGTAGCCAGTTTCTTTATCATACTGCTTTGTTTAATGCAAAGATTTGCGCAAAGATTTGATCGTTGTCAAATCCTTTCAGATGAATTGCGCCCGATCGACACGAAGCCACGCAAAGTCCGCATCCTTTGCAAAGCACCGGATTAATCTGGGCCCGGCCGGCAAAGGGTCCCTCTTCGGTAATCGATGGTGCCGAATACGGGCAGACCGACACGCAAACCCCGCACTCGCTGCACAGAGTTGGATCCGTTTCCGCTATGGTTCCGCTTGTAAAAATGGTCTCGCGCGCCAGCAGCGTTACGGCGCGGGATGCGGCCGCCTGTCCCTGGGCGATGGACTCATCAATGGGTTTAGGATAATGGGCCATGCCGCACAAAAATACGCCGTCAGTGGCAAATTCAACAGGTCCCAGTTTGGCATGGCGTTCCACAAAGAAACCGTCGTCGTTTAACGGAACTTTGAAAAAAGTTGCCAACTTTCCGGCATCATTGGGTAAGATCGCAGTTGCCAGGCTAATCAGATCGGCTTCGATTTCCACCGGCCGGCCAATGACATGGTCGATGACTCTGACGAGCAGCTTCTCGCCTTGGGTGATCACTTCAGGTTTGTTTTCCAGGGTGAAGCGAATAAAAATCACGCCGGCTTCGCGCGCTTTTTTATATAACGCCTCGCGCTCACCATAGGTTCGCAGGTCCCGGTACAGGACAAACACATCCATTTCCGGATTCAGCCGTTTGAGTTCCAGGGCATCGTCGACCGAATGGGTGCAGCACACCCGCGAGCAATAAGGCCGCTGTGGTTCCCGGGAGCCGACACACTGAATAAATACCGCTGTGTTCAGATCTTTCAGGGCCGCATCATTTTCAATAAATTTGCGATCCAGCTCCAGGCTGGTGAGGATACGCGGGTCTTTTCCGTAATTGTATTCTTCGGGCTGATACGGTGATGCCCCGGTGGCCATCACAGTCACCCCATGTTCAAGGATTTCCTGGTTTCCGTTGACCGCCAGGGTGGACTCGAAATTGCCGACAAAGCCTTCGACCTGCTTGATTTCGGTTTCGAGATGAACGTGAATTTTTTTGTTTTTCTGGACTTCATCGATAAGGTCGTTCAGTTTTTGCGGCACGCTGTCACCCGAAGCCGTGCGATAAATATGACGGGCCTGGCCGCCCAGCTGGGTGTCTTTTTCGATGATATGGGTTTCATATCCCTGCCGCGCCAGGCTTCTGGCCGCGGCCATGCCGGAAATGCCGCCGCCGACGACCAGGGCCGCCTGATTGATCTCGAGTTCAGCTTCTTTTAGCGGGGTCATTAAAGCCACCTTGTGAACCGCCATGCGGATCAGGTCTTTGGCTTTTTTCGTGGCCAGCTCCGGGTTGTTCTTATGTACCCAGGAGTTCTGGTTGCGAATGTTGGCCATCTCAAACAGATATTTATTTAAGCCGGCGTTGATCAATGTTTCCTGAAACAAGGGTTCATGGGTTTTGGGCGTACACGCTGCCACCACCACGCGGTTTAAGCGTTTCTCCGCGATGATTTTGGCCATGGTGTCCTGAGTGTCCTGGGAGCAGGAATACAAGTTGTCAGTTGCAAATTCCACGCAGGGCAGGGTAGCGGCATAATCGGCCACAGCAGGCACATCCACCACCCCGGCGATATTGATGCCGCAGTGGCATACAAATACGCCGATGCGCGGCCGCTCATTGACCACATTGACCTCGGGCACCTCTTCTTTTTCTTGGGTCAGCGTGTTGCGTCCGGCGGTCAAAATTTCACCGGCCGCTGTTGCGGCTGCGCTGGAATCAACGACGGATTGCGGGATGTCTTTGGGTCCCTGGAAGGCACCGCAGACATAAATCCCTTTTCGGGATGTAGACACCGGTTCAAAGGTGCCGGTTTGAGCAAAATTGCCGTCGGTTAGATGAATTCTCAGCTTTTTGGCAAGCTGAATGACTTCCGGCGAGGTCTCCATTCCGATGGACAGCACCACCATGTCAAAAGTTTCGGTGACCATCTCACCGCCTTCCGTCAGGTAACGAATCTCAAGATCATCGCTTCCCAGTACCGGATCGACGCTGTGTACCCGGCTTCGGATGAATCGGATACCGTGTTTTTCGCGGGCGTTGTCGTAAAAGCGTTCAAAGTCTTTTCCCGGGGTGCGGATGTCCATAAAAAAGATTGCGCAGTCCAGGTCATCGCCGACATGCTCTTTGGCGATGACCGCTTCTTTTATGGCATACATGCAGCATACCGACGAGCAGTAGGCGTTATCGCAACGGTTCATGTCGCGGGAACCCACACACTGAAACCAGGCAATTTTTTTCGGCCTGTCTTTGTCTTTTGATTGGCGGGTGACGTGTCCCATTGTCGGACCGGATGCAGACAGGATGCGCTCGAACTCCAGAGAGGTTATGACATTGGGAAGGCGGCTGTACTGGTAATTATCAAATTTTGAAGGATCAAAAGGCGAAAAACCGGCTGCCAGCACCACCGATCCGACCCGCAAGGTTTCGGTTTGCGCTTTTTGATCAAAATCGACGGCGTCAGTGGGGCAGAATTTTTTACAGGCGCCGCATTTGCCTTTCTGAACATAAATACAGCGGTCTCCATCAATACAATATTTCAGTGGAACTGCCTGGGGGTATTCGACAAAGGCAGCTTTGCGTTTAACCAGTCCTGCATTGTAGGGATCCACGACCTTTTTAGGACATTTTTCAGCACAGGCGCCGCAGGCGATACACAACGACTCGTCAATATATCGCGGGCGGCGCATCAGCTCGACTTGAAAGTTGCCTGCGCGTCCTTTGATCCCTTTTATTTCACTGAGTGTCTTGAGTTCGATGTTTAGATGCCGGCCGACCTCGACCAGTTTCGGTGAAATAATTCACATCGCGCAGTCGTTGGTGGGAAAGGTCTTGTCCAGCTGTGACATCACGCCCCCGATAGATGAGCCTTTCTCAACCAGATAGACATAGTAGCCTGAATCCGCCAGGTCCAGCGCTGCCTGCATACCGGAAATACCGCCTCCGACAACCATTACCGATCCGACAACTTCTTTTGGCATTCGATCGTTCTCCTAAAGTGGTTCAGCAACTATCTGTAGCTAGTAAGTACCATCCAAAAATCGTTCAGGCGCCAACCCATTTTTGAAAAGTCGGCCAGAATATATGCTTATGGCTTGTTTGTCAATGAATTTTAGTGCGAACCACGCAAAAATCGACAGATGGTTTCAAACAAAATTTCGATAAATTTCAGATCCTTAGTCAGTAAATGAATTTTAATCAGTCCTTGATCCCTCGCGCCGAACATCGTACCGCTTCAATGCCGATCCCGGGCTTTTGCGCACATAAGTTTATATCCGACTATTTTAATATGATATAATATCAATGGTTTAGCTTGAAATTGGGAATTGGATCAGCTATAAAATCTGATCCGAACTATCAATCGCCTCTTTAATAAAAGTTGAATTTAGGATTTTATTATCTGTCAATTCCCTGTATAAGGCCTTTGAGAAATCAGCTTGACCGATTGGAGAAACTTCGATGCACAGACCGTCCCTGTTCATCATTGCCGTGCTTACAGCTTCATTGCTTTGCCCGGTAAATGCCCATTCCCAGGAAGATATGATCGTCATTGACAGCGAAGCTTTTGAAAACTCCAGGCGACCGCCGGCTGTTTTCAGACACGACGATCACAATGAATTGGCCCAGATCGAGGAATGCAATATCTGCCACCACGTATATGAAGACGGCGAGCTGATCGAAGATGAATCATCCGAAGACCAGACGTGTGGGGATTGTCATGCGCTTCAGGATAACGGTAGAATACCTGGTTTGATGAAAGCATTTCATATCAATTGCAAAAGCTGCCACCGCCAAAAAAACAAAGGGCCGCTCATGTGCGGGCAATGTCATATGAGACGTCCGCCGGCTGAATTGCGGTTATGAATCCTGCAAGCACAAAGCCAAAAATAATTATTGTCTGTGGTCCGACCGGTATCGGCAAGACAACTGTTGCCATCGATCTGGCGCAGCACTTCAAGGGTCAGATTATCGGGGCCGATTCTATGCAGATCTATAGATATATGGATATCGGCACGGCCAAGCCTACTTCCGAACAACAGGCACGTGTGACCCATCACATGGTCGATATCGTTGAACCCGATGAATCTTTTGATGCGGCCCAATATGTCGAAAGGGCCCGTGCGAAAATCATTGAACTGGATCAGCAGCATATCACGCCCTTTGTGGTGGGCGGAACAGGACTTTATATTAAGACACTCCTGTATGGACTGTTCAATGAGGATGTTTCTAATCCGGACGTTCGCCAAAGGCTGAAAGCGGAGGCCGATTCGCAGGGGATCAATTATTTATACAAACGCCTCAGCCGGCTGGACCCCGATACCGCAAAGCGGCTGCACCCCAATGATACGTATCGCATCCTGCGAGCCCTCGAGGTCGTCGAGTTGACCGGGGAATCCATTTCGAAGCATCATAAAAATCACGGATTCTTAGAGCAGCCTTTTGAGTCCTTAAAAATCGGCCTGAACATGGACCGGGCGGTTTTATATGAGCGCATCAACACGAGGGTTGATGCGATGATCGCGGCCGGATTTCTTGATGAGGTTAAAGGTCTGCTGGCCAAGGGATACGCGTTAGACCATAAGTCCATGCAATCCATTGGCTATCGCCAAATGGTGGATTACATCGAGGGCCGTCTTAGCTGGGAGGAGTGTGTGCGCACCCTCAAACGGGATCACCGACGCTACGCCAAGCGCCAGCTGACCTGGTTTGGAGCCGATCCGGAAATCATCTGGAAAAAACCGGGCCACATTGAAGAGATTCAAGTATTGGTAAAGAAATTTTTGGGTAAAGCTTAGATGTGAGAATGCTGTTTGCCATCACGGCCGGCTATTGACTTCAATAGACAAATACACTAAGGTTGGTTGCTGTAAATTTTCATCAAAACGAGATGGTTAAAACAATTCATTGCTATACATATGTCACAGGTCGTTTGCCTCTTGCAGCCAATACGCCACAGCCTATCCTGAAGAACCGTCAACATTATATCGTCCGAGTGATTCGTTATGAAAGTTCATAAAGCAAGTGCTGAAAAAATATTAAAACACCAAGCCAAACACAATAAAAGAGAAAAAAAGAGACGACGAACTGCCAGTAGAGCGCCAAAGCGTGAACGGTATTTGGTTACCTTTAAAACGCATATGCCTCATGTAAAAACGATTCTATCAATTGGATGTCGAGCAGTTGCTGAATTAAAAGATTTGGCCAGCGGCGGATATGAATTGACAGGAATTGATATAGTTCCTCCTGAAAATGAAGGGGAGTACTTGTTAATTGATGCCCATACAATGGATGAACATTTTGAAGAAAATCAGTTTGATCTTATTTATGCGGCTCATTCCATGGAACATATGCATGATGCCATTAAAGTATTGAGGTCTATTCGCAAAATTGCCAAATATGGGTGTTTCTTAGTGCTGCCTGCTTCTGTGCGCAGATTGACAACCAAAAAAACCCCAAGCATGAACCATCCAACTATTTTTGACATTATGTCAGCCAATGTAAGGTCATTAAATGAAATAAATGATACATTATTACAGGACTTTTCTCCTCTGCGCCCATTTGAATTGGCCGATTACCATTATGAACAAAATAACAAGAAAAAGAAAGGCAATGAATGTGAGTTGCTTTTTAAATGGGACCCTTAAAAGAAATGCACGTTCATTGCAAAACGTAACCGCCAACCGAATAAAGACAGCGCCTTTGCATCCTGGGTGCGTGATGACTCAACCGGCCCTGGTCCTTCGACCTTGAGGCTGGAGCGAGGTTATCCGGACGAAGTCTGCCTGTAAGAAAAATCCAGCCACAGGCAAGTCAGTGGGCTAAGCTCAAATTTGCCGAAGATCTCAGCACGGGCACAAAAAATCTACCTTGACATCTTAACCCGTCTTCGATATTGGATGCGATTCGTTTCCGCTCATTTGACCTTTCCTTTCGCTTTTGGACAAACGAGTTCTGATCAATAATCCTACCTCTGGCATATGGGCCGAGGCGATTGAATCGGTTGCTTTGAGAAAACAGATTCGAGGAAACGCGGGGGTGAAAGGAGTATTCTTGCTAAAATTAACTAAAAATGCATTAGGTTTGAAGGGCGCATCCAATTTATACAAATTTTGGAAACAAAGGGGTAAAGTTGCTCAAATATCTTATGTTCCATCCAAATTTTCTTTTACCATTACGAACAGGTGTAATCTCCGATGTCCGACCTGCCAGTATATATTGAAAAAGCCATCATTATTTAAAGACTCAGGCTTTATGGATATCAATGATTACCAAAACATTCTTGCGAAATATCATAAATATATGACTCATATTACGTTAACCGGCGGTGAGTCGACATTGCACCCGGACTTTGGAGAATTTATCGATATCAGCGAATCGTTTGGCCTAAAAGTTGCGATCATAACCAATGGAATTCTAATTAAGGAAAAAATATCATCCGTTCAAAAACTCCGTGACCTGAGTATAACTTTAGATGCATACGATTATGAATCTTTTTCAAGAAACAGAGGAGGGACTGAGAAACAGTGGAATAGATTGATAGAGAGCCTGAATGCGCTCAGTGAAGGAAAGATTAAATTCAAAATTTCTTTTCTAGCGACGAGTAAAAATATTGATGATCTTCCGAATATGATTGAATTTGCCGATCAATATAAACCGGATACCCTTAAGTTTAATTCGTTTAATCCTCATGGCGGCGATAATGATTTAGTTCTATCGAAAAGCGATATGCATGTTATGGATGTCATTTCCAAAATATTGGAAAGAAAAGATTATGCCTATAATATTGTGCTGCCAAATGTGTTTGATGACAAGCATTCCCCCTATTTTCAGAGTAAAATCTGTATGTATCCCTGGCATGGGGTGTATCTAAATGAAAAATGCAATATCGCATACTGCTGTCAATTACCGCATGATCCGAGCATTGGCAACATTTCCGCAAATTATAATTTCAACTCAAGAAAAATGATCTCCTGGCGTGAAATGCTCATGCGTCGTAAACTGCCGGTGGATTGCAAATATTGTCACCGGCGATTCAGGGGCGATTATACAAAGTTCATCGCATCCCTAAAGCGATGGAAAATTAAATATCCGCTTACAATGCCCAGCGGATAACGCCGGTGATCCTTACCAAAAAAAGCAGAGCAAGCAGGAGCGGGAGGTTTTACCAGCATCACCGCAAAGAATGACGGTGCCTGGGTACTCGACAGGATCGGCTGCTCTTTGAGTAGATACCGTCATCGCTGCACTTCGTCTTCACACGGGTATTTTCCGTCCGCCTTCGCGCTGTGGTTCTTCCTGATGTGGATAACCGCTGGTTGGATAGAGCCTGGTATCTTTAGTCAAGCTTAGCCTGTAACTGTTCGGCCCAGTTCTTGAAATAAGGCTCATCGGACTTCAGCCCTTTTTCCAGATAGCTTCCGGCTTCGGCCTTGTTCTCTTCTCCGCCCATTTGAATCAAAAGCTCTGCTAGAAAAAGCTGGGCCTCGGTATTGGTGGCGAAATATTTGGTTTCCTGGTATTCCCGGTAATACGCCAGAGACTTTTTGCGGTCCCGCAGCGGCCAGGGCAGGACCGCCCAGAAGCGGCCCAGAGACAGCATCGGTCCGCCTTGTTTATACATTTTGTTGATCTCATAGGCTTTTTCGAAGCTTTGCTGGGTTTTGCCTTTCAAGCCTTCACTCAGAGCTGTCAGGATGCTGACACCGTCGGAGTAAACAGCGACATTCAGCCCATAGTAATAGTGCCCGTCGGGTCGCTCCGGTTTCAGTTCGATGGCTTTCTGGGCGTATTGCATACCGGCTTTGCCGTATTGGGCGCAAATTTCCTCCCAGCCCTCGACGCCTTCCTTTTTGGCCTTGTCGGCATACTCGCGGTGGGCCCGGGCGCACTTCCAAGCGACCTCATAATCGTCGGGCTGCTGTTCAACCGCCCGCACGTACAATTCAATGGACTTCTTGTAATTGTCAAGCCCCCCCTGATCAAAAATTTTGTCGGCTTCCGCCAGATAGTCCACTGCCGCCGCCCAAAAAGGGAAAGCCAGAAAAATTGCCATTAGTGCTGTACTCATCATCATATATCGTTTCATCCCGCTACCTCCTCAAATATTAAAATTCGATATTCGAATTTTCCAATGATCAAAAATCGATAAAGGGTTTGTAATTAAAAAAAGCACAGATTTGTATCCTCCCGGTTTGCATTATTTCGCGATGAAAAAAATTACCCTCCAAATGACTTTTCATGAATTTTGATCGCTGCCGGGTTGGGCGCGGCGATGGCATTCATCTTTCCGACGGCCGCCGGCAATACGGAACTGATGAAAAATTCGGCGGATTTTAGCTGGCCGTCGTAAAAGGCTGCATCTTTGTTTTTGGCGACCTTGGACTGAATCGCTTGCTCATCGGCGCTGCCGGCCAGTTTTTCCAGTCCGGGCACGGCTACTGTCGCCCGCCAAAGAAGCATCCAGGCCATGATTACATCACCCAACACTTCCAAAAACGGATGCGCATAGGCGAATGCCAGCTTCATATCTTTGGAAAGAGCAGCTTTGCCTAAAAGCATCGAAATTTCACTGAGCCGGTTCAAGGCCTTTTCAACCGAGGTGGCCGGTTCCTCCAGGCGCGGTATTTCCCTGGCGCTTTCAATCGCCGCCTTGATTTCATTGAGAAAATCTACGAAAACGGTGCCTTTTTTCATTCCCAGCTTGCGCCCCAGTAAATCCATGGCCTGAATTCCATTGGTCCCCTCATAGATGCTGGTAATCTTGCAGTCGCGGTAAAGTTGTTCGACCGGATATTCTTTGGTGTAGCCATAGCCGCCATGCACCTGAATGGCCTGTTCGCAGACAAACTGTCCGCGTTCACTGCAGTAGGCTTTGATGATGGGGGTCAGCAATTCAATCAAGTCCCCATAGCGTTCTTGTTCGCCTCTGGTTTTGGCGGTCGACTGTTTGTCGAAACAATAGGCCACGTAATAAACAAAGCTGCGCATGCCGTCCACATACGCTTTCATATGCAACAGCATCCGCCTGACATCCGGGTGGCTAATGATCGGTACCGGCGCTGCTTGCGGATCGTTGCTTTTTTCGAGATCTCTTCCCTGTAATCTTTCTCGGGCATAGTTGACCGCATATAAATAAGCGGCCGAGGCGTGTAAAAAGCCCTGGGTGCCGACATCCAGACGCGCTTCATTCATCATATGAAACATGACCATCATGCCTTTGTTTTCCGGCCCGAGCAAAAGGCCGCGACATTTTCCTTTGCCGCCTAAAGCCATACTGCAGGTCGGGCTGCCGTGGATACCCATTTTTTCTTCCACACCGCTACAGACGATGTCGTTGGGCTCACCCAGACTGCCGTCTTCATTAACCCAAATCTTTGGCACGATAAACAACGAGATCCCCTTGGTTCCCTGGGGAGCGCCCTCGATGCGGGCCAAAACCGGGTGGATGATATTTTCCGTCATATCGTGATCGCCGCAGGTGATAAAGATCTTGTTGCCCGAAATGGAATAGGTTCCGTCCGGATTTTTAACTGCCGTTGTGGTTAAGGCGCCCACATCTGAACCAGCATCGGGCTCGGTGAGCATCATGGTGCCGCCCCATTCACCGGAATAGACCTTTTTTAAAAACAGCTCTTTTTGTCTGGGCGTGCCGAAAAGCTCGATCATTTTGGCGGCCCCGTGTCCCAGATTCCCGAATCCCGCAACGGCAAAATTAGCCCCGATGAGATACTCGAATGCGGCCTGACGGATGATCCAGGGCAGTCCCTGACCGCCCACCTCAGGGTCTTCGGCCATGGCAATCCACTCGCCTTCTACAAACAGCTCATAGGGGCGATGAAAACACTGCGGAACGGTTACAATGCCGTTTTCAAACTTTACTCCCTCACGATCCCCCTCCTTATAGGTGGGATAGATTTCTTTAATGCCCAAATTTCGGGCCTCGGAGATGATCATGTCGAACATTTTACGGTTCAAATCATTGTATTTTTCCGTTTCTAAAATGTCTTCGATCTTTAATTGTTCGTAAAGGACAAAGTCAATATCCCGGC
>JASFTL010000023.1:0-16868 GCA_050053555.1 Desulfobacterales bacterium | reverse complement strand
TAAAATACTGTCTCGTGAGTATTTCAGTTAACCGTGCAGGATTTCGAATAAACGTTAAATCCGTAATCAAGGTCAGGGCCAGGGTTTTGGTGTCGCAAAGCCACATCTTTTTTATATAAATGATCGTTCGACCCAGAGGCTCTCGACGGGCAGAATTCTATAACTTTAGTCACTTTAGATCACTTCTAACTTTAGTCACTTTATACGGAAATATGGTTAGTCGATTTGAATTTACTTTTGATTAAATACCTTTGGAGGCCAGCTTGGTAGCCGATACGGTTTTGGAAATAGTTGCCCAGGGCGCCTGGAATGGCGGCAGCTTGGTTGACAATTCGATTTATGAAAAAAAGGGAATGACATTTAAGAATGGAATACCGGTTAACCATAAAACCATCGAAGAGCGGATTGGTGTCCGAACACGAATAGCAGCGCCGCAGGATGAACGCATCGGCGTCCTGGCCTTCAAGGATCTGCTGCAAACATCCCATATCGATCCCTCCCGGATCAAGCTAATCATCGGAGCCACGAATATCGGTGAAGATAAATTTGATCCCGGTCCCCTTATCCGGCATCCCTATAAACTCGTGCAAAGCGATTGCCCGCAGGCAATGGTGCTCGACTTATATGCAGGCTGCCCGGGTTTTAATGTGTCCGTGGAGCTCAGTTTTATGATGTCGCTGGCCGGCCTCCTGCAACCGGAGGATCTGTCGATCATTGTCGGTGCAGAGAATGTGCATCGCGCGAAGGTCTTCCCACCAGACGACACCGCCAATATTATCTTTGGTGATGATGCCCTGGCCACCGTGCTTGAGACCAAAGCGCTGGTACCAAACACCGAGTCCGGCGATATAACCGCAAAGGCAACATTCAATGCCGGTCAGGATTTTGCGCGCAACATCGCCAAAAAGCTCGCCAAATTATTAGGTCCGAATAAAATCGATGGTATCATCGTTGACAATCAACTGGGCAAACTCGAACACCGTGTTCCGGCAACAGCCGCCAGGGTTCAACATCACCTCGTTGAGCAACTCTATCCCAAAGAAACGGCTGACGGGATATTCAAACAATTTCGGCAGGCACTTAAGTTTTATGATCAGCACGTCAATTGCTTTGCTTTTGATATTATGACCCTTGAACCGCATCCGGATTCGGTGGCCAAAATCGCGGCGGCCTATGCAAATTCAGGCAAATACAGGTGCGTCGCTTCGGCTTACCTTGCCCCCGATCATCATGTTGTGCTTACGTTGCACGAAGGTAAAGACCGTTCCCCTTTGAAACCCAAGTGGGGTATTATAGACACCTTTACCCGGAGTCATGGCTGTTTTGCTCACTTTATCGAGCTTCTGCCGTTTAAAATTTACGCGGAAGTCTTCGGAAAAATGGATGGTAAGGGGGTATTTCTGCATGCCACCCGCGGCGCTAAGTATCATTTGGACGCATTAATGTCCCCCAACAACTTGATCATGGATGACATTGACCTTCTTATCGAACACCAGGCCAATTTTGCCATGATTCCTCTCACTATTGAGCAGGTTCTCAAAGGCGGTCAAACGGATTTAAAAAATGCCGTCGCCGATGTGATTGCGAATAAAATGGTGACCAATATTCATACACGCGGGAACTGCTCTGTGGTTTGTATGCAAAGACTGCCCTATGACCTGCAGCGGGGCGAACTGCAGGCGGATATTATCCAGGGATATGCTGTGAATCAAAACCTTGAACATTTAAGAGATGCAAAAACAATTTTATATGATTCAATCGGCGCCGGAATGACCAGAAGTTCCTTTTTACAAAGAAAGAAATAGGGGTATGTCAACTCAAGCAATTTTAGCGGCGTCTTATTTGAAATCATTATGGATATTCGGTTGAAATGATTATATTGTTTAACGGAAGTAAATTATTCAAGTGGTTGCATAAGTTTTAATCGCTTATATAGTGACATTGAATGCGTCTCAAACGTCAAATAGTTTATCCGATTATTTTCTTTTTGATGCTTATTTTAATAAGTATTTGTCTATTTTTTCTAACCTCATATCTTCTGCCCGGTTTTCTGGAATCCAAAATCATTTCTATTCTAAAGAAAGATGCCGGAATATCAGAATTCGCCTTGGATTTTCGAAAATTGGATCTCGCAGGGGCCGATTTCGGGCCCTTGCGATTGGGCTCGCCGCAAAATCCGGCTGTGGTCATTCGCTCCCTTCAGTTGGATTATTCTCCAGGAGGACTTTATCAGAAGAAAATCAAAAAGGTCGTCGCCAGCGGGGTTGAACTGTATTGTGAATATAAAAACGGACGCTGGGGGTTGCGCGATTTCGATTTAGAAAAGCTATTAATCCGGCTGAATTCAAAAAAAGAAAAAGAAAAAATCTCCGAAGATGAATCCCCGGTTTCATTTCCCGGGCGCATCGAAATAAATAATGGTACCCTTATTTGTATATTGGAGAAATCCGCATACCGCCTTCCGTTTGAATTTGTAACCGTCACCGAAGAGAAATCCGCCCACATTTTAAAAGCGCTCGCCCGCATCTATCCACGCGGACAGGCGGTTCATGTTTCGGCTCAGATTGATCTGCGACAAAACCGGATCACATCTCAAGTGACGGCCAAAAAGGTGGATTTGCTAAAATTTGCCGATATCGTTAAGTCCATCGATGGGCTGAGTCTGGCGGGCTTTGCCAGCTTAGAAGCCAAGGCCGAGTTACAGTTCGCTCCCTTTAAGGTTTCATCAATCTCCGGCCGCTTGAACGGTTCCGCAATCAACATCCGCTACAAAAGCCTTCAATTCCGGAACCGTTCCGATCACCCCGATAAAGAAAAACCATTCATCATTGACCTCAAAGGCACCGACCATCAGAGCTGGAAGGTCACCCTATCAGGCTTGACTGCGAAGGCACCCATTGCCGCAAACATATCTGATGTGACCGCAACCGCTGAGCCGTCAGAAGAGGGTTACAAAATCGCCGGAAATTTTAAGCTGTCTTTTGATTCTTCAGCCGACCTGAAAACGGTATCTGTTCCGCTAAGCTTTAAAAGGCCGTTTGCTTTGCCGCTAAAATTTTCGGCCGTTTACGCCAAAAACGGCAAATGGCGCTTTGATCTTGCCAATGGGGACCGAAAACAAAGCGGCCTCGAAGGCGCTGATATCGAATACGAAAACATTCATATCACCACTGAATATCCGGGTCTGCACCTATCCGGCAAAGCCATCGGCAATGATATACGCACCGCCTACCACCTGCGGATTGCGGCCGTTCAGATTCACTCTGGAGATGTAAACCTTTTGTTTCCGCAACTCGTCTTAAAAGGCAAAGCAGATTTTAACCGGGCTTGGTCCAGAGATTTATCGTCTATTTTTAATGTAAATCTATCCGGAGCCGCCCTGAAATTGAACCCTGCTAAAATTAAATTCAACGATTTGACCGGCGGCGGAACCTGGCGCATGGATCGAAACGGACTTCAGCAGATCAGCGGGACAGTGAACTTCGCAGATACCCATCTTGAATCTGTCGATGGAAACATCCGACTCCGTCAGTCACAGGGTGCCATCCCGCTTAAATTCCCGGCTGAAAATTCAGCGGAAAAAGGAAAAGTAACCATCGCAGCAGTGGAATATCAAAAGCTTAACCTGGGTGCGGTCAATGCAGAAATTCAGCAAACGGCATCCGGTGTATTTTTCAATGCAAAACTGAAAAATCAGCTGATACCGCAGCTGTCCGCCAAATTTTCCGGAAGCGCCGACTTTTTCGGTACGAAAGCACCTGAGACCAGGACCGATTTCGAGCTTTTTTATCCTGAAACCGCTCCTGAGGTCGATTTAGGAAAATTTTTGCCGGCAGCTAAAGGATTTACGTTTGATGGAATGTTGTTAGAAAGAGGCCGGCTGGTCATCGGCAAAGCGGAAAGGACCGCCAATTCCGAATCGAGTTTAAGCAATGGCAAATTGCGGCACCGTGATCATAAAATTGAACTCGAGGGCATCGGGCTGAAACTTATTATTTCCGATCTGCTTGAGGTCCGCAGCAGCCCCGGACAGAAACTGACATTCGACCGCGCCTCAATTGGGGGCCTGAATATCGAAAACGGAGAGATCGATTTTCAAATCGAATCGGCTCGATCGCTTTTAATCGAAAAAAGTCATTTCAGCTGGAGTGACGGAATGGTCGATGCACCGGCCATACGCCTGCGATCAGACATCCAAGATTACCGCCTGATCTTATATTGCGATCGCTTGGATCTGGAAAAAGTGCTTGAACAGTTCGGTGTGGCCGAGGTAGAAGCCGAGGGCGAGCTCAACGGAAGAATCCCGCTCAGATATAAAAACGGTCGCTTAAGCTTTCAAGACGGCTTTTTATTTACGACTCCCGGTGAATCCGGTAAGATTCGCATGACGGACACCGAAATTTTAACGGCCGGTATCCCTGCGGACACACCGCAATATGTCCAGATGGAGCTTGCCAGAAAGGCGCTGGAAGATTATGATTATACCTGGGCCAAATTGAATCTGACAACCGAGGGAGAAGATTTGCTTCTCAAAATGCAGCTTGACGGAAAACCGGCCAAGTCACTGCCCTTTGTATATAAAAAAGACATGGGGAGTTTTGCGAAAGTTGAAGCCGGCGTCCAGGGCTCAACATTTCAAGGAATCCGCCTGGATGTCAATTTCAGGCTGCCGCTGAACAAAATTTTGCAATATAAAGACCTCATCCGAATGATGCAAAAAAGCAAGGAGTAAAAACATGATAAAACCCGTCATAATATTCCTGGGTGCAATATTCGTTTTTAATGCATCAAGTTGCACACAGCATAAAGTGGAAGTGGCACCGGTAGAAGTCAAACCGATTCATATCACCATCGATGTAAACGTTAAAGTTGATCGTGCCCTGGATGATTTTTTCGGAGAGATCGATGAGGCTGAAGAAAAGCTTGAAAGCGAGTCTGCAACCGGACAATAAGATCATAACGATTTCAGCGGAAGATAAGGAGATCCTTGTATGAAACAGCGAAAACTTTATATGGTTATAATATGGCTGCTGGTTGGATGTTTTGCCGCGGGCGTATCGGCATTCTCAGCTGACATTAATGCCATCAAGGCCAGTATGAAAAAGCGACTGCCGGTAATCGAAGCGCTCAAGGCAAAAGGCATCCTGGGTGAAAACAACCGGGGCTATCTGGAATTTGTCGGCAGCAAAAAAGAAAGCGCCGATGTCGTAGCGGCTGAAAATAAAGACCGTAAAGCCGTATATGCGGCCATTGCCAAACAACAGGGGACGACTGTCGAAGTGGTTGGCACACACCGTGCCAGACAAATTGTCCTGAAAGCAGATCCGGGCGAATGGCTGCAGGATGCCAATGGGAAGTGGTATCAAAAATAAAAGTTGCTCTTGAAAGCAACTTTTATCTGTAGCTAATTTAATAGATACGGAATCGCGGGCTCTGAATATGAGATTTTTTACAATGCGGACAGCGGCCGGGACGGGTAAAACGCTTGCGATCTTCAAATACATAACCACATGCCAGGCAGTTTGCAGGAGTAATGGCAACTTTTCTATCTTGAGAAGCAACTGAACGCGCGATGTGCGCTAGATGCTCAGAAACTTCTTTTTCAGATATTCCCACCAGACCGGAAATCTCCCGGGCACTCATCTCTTCTTCACTCAATAGTGATATGATCTTTTGTCGAAGGGTGGGCATGATCTACTATTTATCAGGTTTCAGGTTTCGGGTGTCAGGTGTCAGAATTCGCAGCGCTGACACCTGAACACTGACACCTGACACCTTATTAATCCGCCAAAAACCTCAATGTAGTATTGACAATCTCCAACCATCTATTCAGGTGTTATCTCCTCCTTTAAAAGACAACACGCAATCTTGTATTCCGGCACACCGCCGATTGTGTAACTTAAATTCTTGGGCTGAATCAGTTTATTCATGACGCAGCCCTCAGCGATGTTCAACTTAAACAAATCGCTCTCATTTAGTCTTTCATTCGGGATGAGCTTGTTGTCTTTAAACACTAAGCTGTGGATGGGATGATCCTCGCAAAGTGGGCATCGATAGACCCTGCCGTTTGGGAAAATAAAATAATTCTGAGCGACCAGACCGGCGCACTCGAATCGATCCTCAGGCTCTAAAAAAACCTTCGGGTAGCTGACGGTTACACCAAGTTCGGCTACTTTTCGAGCCACTGCCGGAATCACGTCCAGCCATTTAGATCTTGAAACCTGAAGCGAATCTTTTGAATCATCGGCGTGTCCCTTTAAGGCAACTTTTCCACGAAGTCCGATGACCTGTATAAAAAATCGGTTGACACCCAATTTTTTTATCAAAGCCGGCATCAATTCAAGTTCATGAATGTTCATCGTGCTGACCGTGTAGATCAGGCTGGTGGCAAAACCTTTATCAATTGCTTTTTGGATGCCTTTTTTACAGATATCGTATGACCCTTCTCCTCGAATCTGATCATTGGTTTTGCGGGTGGCGCCATCCAGACTGAAACTGAAAAAGTCCACTTCCTGGGGACTGATCTTTGAAAGGATATCATGAAACAGGTAACCATTGGTATCAACCGTGATCGAACTGAAACCACCGTTGCGGGCATATTGAATTGCCGCGGGCAGATCCGGATGCAGTGTGGGCTCACCGCCCAGAAATATGACATTAGTGGTGGCGCTGATCGAGGCAAATTCATCCAACCAGGCCTTGATGGTCAACAAAGGTAATTTTTGGGTTCCCTGCTGTTGGGGATTAATATAGCAGTGTCGGCATCTGAGGTTGCATTGGGTGAGGATGTGAAAAAAAAGATTGGAGGAATTTTTTGAAAAAGCGACGGTTCTTCTGACAGTCATATTTGTTCAATCAAGCGTTTAACCTTCTTTTTAGCCATAATCAGCTCTTCATTGGTGGCACGTAATCGAATGGACATGAATTCGGCAAAAATTCGGTAAAGTAGCAACAAAAAGTCCAATTTTTCATCCTGGGTACTACCTGCTGATAGTCTTCTTTTAGCGGATGTGTCAACCGCCAAACACATGGTTTTACCGACGGCATATACCGATGCAGACCGGCTTAAGCTATCGATCACACGCATTTCACCAAAGATTTCACCCTTATCATCAATGGTGCCGATTTCCAGCCCTTCTTTTGTAATTCGTATTTTACCGGAAAGCAAAAAGTAAAGCCAGGGATCGAAATCGCCTTCTTTGATGATGCGTTCACCGTCCTCATATTCTCGAATTTTACTGAGCTGCAGTAGCTTTCCAAGACTTTTCGCTTCAAAATTTCTAAGCGCGGGGATGGTCAATAATTTTTGAATATTTTCGATATTATCTTTCAGGTACCTTGATTCAAGCATGAATTCCTCCAGGCGGCTGCGGCCCCGTGATAAAATCCCTAAAATGAACGTTCCAAATTTAAAAAAAGGGAGACGCTCATTTTAGGTAGGTATAATATTATTATATTATACCCCAGGCCTCAAAAGGGCAAGGAGGAATTGATAACTATCTGTAATTATTATATACTTTATATATAAGCTGGAGGGCCATCGCATCCCAACATCTTACGTTACAAGGGCTTGAAGGTTTCAGGTGTCGGGTGTCGGCAAACAGCTCATAGCTCACAGCTCATAGGCTGATTTCCAAACTTCAAATATCAGCTTTCAGCTACGAGCGATTGCTTTCTGACACCTGAACACTGAAAACTACTAATGATGGTTAGTCCGTGATCTCCAGACAGTGCTTTGATACGATCTCATCAAAGCTTACCGGATAACAACCATCGAAGCAGGCTTTGCAAAAATGCTGTTCCGGATTTTTAATACCGGTCGATTGCAGCAATCCTTTGATACTGAGGTAGTGAAGCGAGTCTAGACCCAAATAATTCTTGAGTTCATCCACTGATTTGCGCGCCGCAATCAGTTCTCCGCGAGTGGAAAAATCGATGCCGTAATGGCAGGGGAACCGGTGCGGCGGGCCGGCAACCCGCATGTGCACCCGCCTGACGCCCAATTTCCGCAAGGAATTGACCCGCGTTTTTATGGTGGTACCTCTGATGATTGAATCCTCTATAATGATCAGATCTTTGCCTTTGAGAAGTTCCTTGACCGGATTCAATTTAATTCGCACACCGAAATCGCGCATGCTTTGAGTGGGTTGTATAAAAGTGCGGCCGACATAGTGATTTCGAATCATTCCCATCTCAAAAGGAATACCAGATTCTTCATGATAGCCCAGGGCGGCATAGGTGCCGGAATCAGGAAATGGCATTACCAGGTCCGCATCTGCAGGCGCCTCCTGGGCCAGGCGACGGCCATGTGCTTTGCGGGTTTGATACACATTTTGACCGTAAATGGTGCTGTCCGGCCGCGCAAAATAGATAAACTCAAAGATGCAAAATGCCCGGTCAGGGGCCGCAGGTGTTTGGATGCTTTTAATTCCGCCTTCACTTATAATAACAATTTCTCCGGGGTTGATTTCACGGATAAATTCAGCTTCAACCAGATCAAAGGCGCAGGTTTCTGAGGCGAGGACATAATTGCCGTTGAGTTTGCCCAGACAAAGCGGTCGAAATCCATATGGGTCCTTTACCCCGATGATTTCGCCCTTGCTGGTTAACATGATGAAGGAAAAGGCGCCCTCCAGCCTGGCTACGGTTTCAACTAAAGCCTGTTCGAAACCGGATTTCAAGTTTTTGACGAAAAGATGCAAAAAAATCTCGCTGTCCATGGTGGACTGAAAAATTGAGCCGGCCTGCTCGAGTTCGTTTTTTAGAACATGCGCATTGGTAATATTGCCATTGTGAGCAACCGCATAGGATTTTTTGCGGTGGCGAACCAGAAACGGCTGCGCATTGGCCAGTATGGAGCTGCCCGTTGTCGAATAGCGCACATGCCCGACGGCGCTCCCGCCGTCCAGCTGGGCCAGATGATCCATATCGAAAACATCCGATACCAATCCCATGCCTTTGTGTTCTGCAATCTGCATGTCTTTGGCGACTGCAATGCCGGCACTTTCCTGGCCCCGATGTTGCAGGGCATAGAGACCAAAATAAGTCAAAGGCGCCGCTTCCGGATGATCGTGAATACCAAACATCCCGCAGGCTTCCCGGGGTTTGTCTTCATCGAAGCGTGACATTTGAAACTTGGCGCTCGCTGTTTTAATTTTCCTCATTTATCTGAGTACTCCTAGCAAAAGCATTGCGTTTGAGACCGGATTCATTCATTTCGACAGATGAATCGACCCGGTGCAAATGTCGACGACGAGGATGAAGACGAACAAGAGAACGATACAAGTAAGATCAACTGCCCTATTCCTCGTCCTCATCCTCGTCCTAGTGCTCGTCATCGAGAAACTGAAACCGAACAGGATGATTCTATGCGATACACAACAACAATGAATACGAGTGCGCCAGTTTCAGGCTTCGAGTTTCACATTTCAGAATTATACTCCTGCAGGGTTTTTACATTCAGTTTTTTTCCCCGCAGTCTTTCGATCGCTTTGTAGATCGCCATTCCGCCTGCAGTTGTGGTCGCGTAAGGAATCTTATATTGCAGTGAATTACGCCGGATATAATAGCCGTCCCGGCGGGTTTCGCCACCAACCGAGGTATTGATCACCAGCTGGATCTCGGCGTTTTTTATGGCATCAACGACGTGGGGACGTCCGACGGAAACTTTGTTTACCGGCTTATTGGCAATACCGTGTTCGGCTAGAAATTTAGAAGTCCCCTGGGTGGCCATGATGTTAAATCCGGCATCGCGATACAAGGCGGCCACCGGCAGGACCGTTTTTTTATCGTTGTCGATCACACTGATAAAAACCGTTCCGGTTGTCGGCAGGTTCTGACCGGCTCCCAGTTGTGCTTTGGCATAGGCGGATCCGAAATCCGAACCGATTCCCATGACCTCCCCGGTAGATTTCATTTCCGGACCGAGCAAGATATCCACATCTGGAAAGCGATCAAAGGGCAGCACGGCTTCTTTAACTGAAATGTGCGCAGGAACGATTTCCGCGGTTAAACCCAGTTCTTGCAGGGTTCGGCCGAGCATGACTTTGGTCGCCAGCTTGGCCAACGGCACACCTGTCGCCTTGCTGACAAACGGAATGGTCCGTGATGCTCTGGGATTGACTTCCAATACATACAGCTGACCGTCCTTTAACGCATACTGGACATTCATCAAGCCGACGACATTCAGCTCATTGGCCATGGCCTTGGTGGCCTGGGTCATTTGTTCGATGAAATGCGGCTCGATATTAACCGGCGGCAGCACACAGGCCGAATCACCGGAATGCACACCCGCCTCTTCAATATGTTCCATAATGCCGCCGATAATCGTGGTACGGCCGTCGGAAATGGCATCCACATCGAATTCAAAAGCATCCTCGACAAATTTATCGATCAATACCGGATATTCGGGCGAAGCCATAATCGCCAGATGGGTAAAGTTTTCAAGCCCGGCTTGATCGTAAACGATTTTCATGGCCCGTCCGCCCAGTACGTAAGAGGGTCGTACAACCACCGGATAGCCGATGGTTTCAGCAACATTGACGGCTTCTTTTACCGTTATGGCGGTCCCGTTTGCCGGTTGAATCAGACCGAGCTTGTTGAGCATCGCCTGAAAGAGCTTGCGGTCTTCAGCACGGTCGATACTGTCGGGCTGTGTTCCCAGAATCGGAACCCCGGCAGCGTGCAGCCCCACGGATAGATTGAGCGGGGTCTGGCCGCCAAATTGAACAATGACCCCCATTGGCTGTTCGCTTTCCACAATATGCAGCACATCTTCTTTGGTCAGGGGTTCAAAATATAATTTATCAGAAGTATCATAATCCGTGCTGACGGTCTCCGGGTTGCTGTTGACCATGATACTTTCAATACCTTCTTCGCGCAACGCATAAGACGCATGCACGCAGCAGTAGTCAAATTCAATTCCCTGGCCGATGCGGTTGGGGCCGCCTCCGAGAATCATCACTTTTTTGCGCTCTGAAATCCGGGCCTCATTTTCCAATTCATAGGTTGAATAATAATAGGGGGTCGCCGCTTTAAATTCAGCTGCACAGGTATCCACCAGCTTATATACCGGACTTAGCCCCAAATCGGTGCGCCTTTTTCTAATGTCCTCTTCACTCATGGTGGTTAAATGCGCCAGCTGAACATCTGAAAAGCCCCATTGCTTGGCCTGCTTTAAAATTGCATCTGAAATGTTCGTCCCGGCTTTTTGAATTTCACGCTCAAGGGCAACAATTTGCCCGAGCTGATGGATAAACCAGGGATCGATCCCGGATAATTTATGGATGGATTCAATCGTCATCCCCTGCAAAAGCGCATAGCGCAGGTAAAATATGCGTTGCGAGTTGGGAGAGGCCAGTTTCTGCTCGATTTCAGTTCGGGACGGCAACTTTTTTTTCATCTTCGGACCTTCGGTAAAATCCTTGCCGTCCGCCCCCAAGCCGTAACGGCCGATTTCCAGTGAGCGCAAACCTTTTTGCAATGCTTCTTTAAAGGTCCGCCCGATGGCCATGGTTTCACCCACCGATTTCATCGATGTCGTCAAAAAGTCCTGGGTTTCGGGGAACTTTTCGAATGTCCAGCGCGGCACCTTGACCACACAGTAATCCAGCGTCGGTTCAAAAGAAGCCAGAGTTTCACCGGTAATATCGTTGGAAATTTCATCGAGCGTATAGCCGACCGCCAGCTTGGCGGCAATTTTAGCAATCGGAAATCCGGTGGCTTTGGACGCCAGTGCGGAACTGCGCGACACCCGTGGATTCATTTCAATGACCACCATCTCACCATCCACCGGATTGATGGCAAATTGAACATTCGATCCGCCGGTGTCCACCCCGATTTCCCGCATAATGGCAATAGATGCATTGCGCATCATCTGGTATTCTTTGTCGCTCAGGGTTTGGGCCGGAGCCACCGTAATGCTGTCACCGGTGTGGATCCCCATCGGATCCATGTTTTCGATCGAACAGATGATGACGACATTATCCAGTTTGTCCCGCATGACCTCCAGTTCATATTCCTTCCATCCCATCACCGATTCTTCCAGCATGACCTGTTCGATCAGGCTGGCATCCAGGCCGGCCCGGGACAGATTATAGAGATCATCGGAATTGTATGCCACCCCGCCGCCGGTGCCCCCAAGGGTGAAACTGGGGCGCACGATGATGGGGAATCCGATCTCATCGACAATTTTACGGACTTCACCCATGGTTTGGGCGATTCCGCTCTTCGGAATCCGCAATCCGATGCTAGCCATGGCTTTGCGAAAAAGATCGCGGTCTTCTGCTTTTTTGATGGCGGGTGTGGAGGCGCCGATCATTTCGACGCCGAATTTTTCCAGAATCCCCCCTTTGGCAACTTCAATGGCGGTATTCAAACCGGTCTGTCCGCCAAGGGTCGGCAGCAGGGCATCCGGCTTCTCACGTTCAATAATCATGGCCACAACTTCGGGGGTAACCGGTTCGATATAGGTTCGATCAGCCGTTTCCGGGTCGGTCATGATGGTGGCCGGATTGGAATTTACCAGGATGACTTCGAAGCCTTCTTCCTTCAGGGCTTTGCATGCCTGGGTGCCGGAATAATCGAACTCACACGCCTGGCTGATGATGATCGGGCCGGCACCGATGATTAAAACCCGGTGAATGTCTGTTCGTTTGGGCATAGCATCTGTTTAGTTTTATGGGTTGCATTTGTTCTATTGGTTTAATTGGTTGGACCTGGGTTTCAGAAACGAATCCAACCAATTGAACGAATTCAATCAATTGAACCATTTCGTTTTTATCGCATGAGTGCTTTAAATTCATCAAAGAGATAGCGTGCATCGTGTGGACCTGGAGATGCTTCCGGATGGTATTGCACGGAAAAAATCGGGTATTTAAGGTGCCGAAAACCTTCCAGGGTATTGTCGTTCAGGTTAATGTGGGTAATTTCAATATCATTTCCCTGGAGTGATTCCGTATCAACTGCAAATCCATGGTTCTGGGAGGTAATTTCAACTTTCCCGGATTGTAAATTTTTGACCGGTTGATTAGCACCCCGATGGCCGAATTTCAACTTAAAAGTTCTTGCGCCTAAGGCCAGTCCGAGGAGCTGGTGGCCGAGACAAATACCGAATAGGGGACGGTAGTCCAATAACGATCGAATGGTTTCAATTGCATCGCTCACCGGCTCAGGGTCGCCCGGACCGTTCGAAAGAAAAATACCATCCGGCTCCATGGCTTGAATGGTGGCTGCCGGGGTGTCAGACGGAACGACGACCAGTTCAAAGCCGACCTGTTCGAACTGTCTCAGAATGTTGAATTTAATGCCGAAATCAAATGCAACCACCGATCGCTTGGCCCCGCGATGTTGCCAGATGGTCCTATCCAGCGGACGGCTTGCGGAGTGAATAATTTCCGGTTTGTCATTCTTCCAGTAAAAAGGACTCGGCGTTGTCACCACTTTCGCCAGATTTAACCCTGTCATCGTTGGAATTTGATTGGCCTTTTGCACCAGAGATGCCGGCCTTAAATCATCAGTTGAAATAATTGCCCGCATGGCGCCGGCATTTCGAATATGTCGTGTAATGGCCCGCGTGTCCAGCTGTTCAACACCAAGAATCCCGTGGGTTTTTAGGTAGTCGGCCAGCGTTGCCGTCGATCTGAAATTGCTGGGATACGCTTGATACTCTTTAATTAAAAAGGCCGCGACCTGAATGCGGCCGGATTCAATGTCTTGCGGGTTGATCCCGTAGTTTCCAATGAGTGGATAGGTCATGACCACCATTTGTCCGCTGTAAGATGGATCGGTCAGGACTTCCTGGTAGCCGGTCATGCCGGTGTTAAATACAACCTCACCCGCGGCTTCCCCCGGTCCGGTAAAGGACCGGCAGGGAAAGGTGCGGCCGTCCTCTAATGTTAATAATGCATCCATACAAATAAGATTTTGTTAGATTGGTTTTATTGGTTCAATTGGTTCAATTGGTTTAGAAGATGTGGCCTATAAAAACAACCAATAAAACCAATCAAACGAATTTAAACTACTCTAGTGGTGTATTCTCGACCAGATCCCACACCCCGCACGGACAGGCACCGGCACAGAAGCCGCACCCGATGCACAGGTTCTCATCCACGACATATTCGTAGGCGCCTTTTTCCAAGTCTTTTTTGCCAATGGCAGACTGCGGGCAGACGGAAACACAGATGCCGCAGTCCCGGCAAGCGCCACAGGATAAGCATTGAGACCCGCAGTGATCCAGATCCGCAAATTCGGTGATCCGGGGATCAAAATATTCCAAGGTCACGCGCTGGCGATCGATCATGGTGCGATTTTCAAAAGACGGTTTTTTGCCTTCCAACATGTCGCAAATGGTTTGGGCAACAATTCGACCCGAACCGATGGCTTCGGTCAGCAAACCCGGCTGGACCACATCACCGATGGCAAAAATCTGAGTGTCCGAAGTCTGGTAATTGTCATTGACTTTGACGAAATCGTTTTCGGTGGCCACACTGTCGGGAATAAAATCAAGATCCGGTACATCCCCAATAGAAACAATGATCGTATCGGCAGGCATCTTTTCTCCGGTGGTTAGTTTCACGCCGGATTTGGTAATTTCCTGGGTAAATACCGGCCATATAAATTCGGCTCCCGCCGCCTCAGCGGCCTCCCTTTCCTTGCCGTAAGAAGCCGGCTCCTGAATATCCAGCAGGATAATTTTTTGAGCACCCAGACGATGGGCCTCGGCAGCGGCATCACAACCCACATTGCCGGCGCCGATGATGACCACATTCTGACCCACCTTGGCTTTGTTTGATTTGGCAGCCTTCAGAAATTCAAGGGCCGCGATGGTTCTTTCAATGCCCGGAATGGGAAGGCTTCGGGGTTTCTGAGCGCCGGTGGCAATGACGACAAAATCAAAATCCTCTTTGAGCTGGATGATGTCTTTTGGGCCCAGGGGTTGTCGAAGGTTTACCTGGGGGATCAGCTCTTTGATCCGCTTCATCTCTGCGGTAATCACTTTTTTAGGAATCCGGCTCTCCGGAATAACCTGCGTTATCTTACCGCCCAGCGCTCTGGCCAGATCGTAAATGGTGACCTGATGCCCGTGCTGGCGAAGCTGCCAGGCCACTGAAATTCCAGCTGGTCCGCCGCCGATGACCGCGATTTTTTTATCACTCTGCGGCGGGAGATCGGGCAGTTTGGCCTTTAGGCTGGCCTGGCCCAGCTGGGTGACATCAACTGGTGCCATGGCTGAAATTTGCCGTGTGCACGACTGCATACACAGGTTGGGACACAGGTATCCACAGACTGCTGCCGGAAACGGTGTATAGCCCAATGCCAGATCCACCGCTTCATCCACGCGGCCTTCACGGATCAGACGCCACCTTTCCTGAACCGGAATGCCTGTCGGGCAAGACGCCTCACAGGGGGCGGCGTATTTACGGTTTTCCCAGACCGGAACAAATCGCCGCAAAAAGCTATTGGTAATTAATGGAATCGGAGTGCGATCCAGATGGGTGAGATCGCCGATTAACCCGCCCTGGCCCAGTTCCTTTTCCCAGGTGTCTGTGCGAAATGAATTCATGGATCGCATCGGTTCGGAAACTTTTTCCTGAGGCGCACGTGCCACTAAAAGCTGCCACTGCTCTCTGTCGGAAAATGTTTTAATGAGCTCGAATCGATCAATTCTTTGCAGGAATACGTTAAGGTTCTCTTTCAGCCAGGTCCAGTCATCATCTTCGATCGGAATCAGTTTGGCATCGGTCTGGCTGTAGCCGGCATGAGGTCCTCTGAAAAACACCTTTCCGCCAACCATTCCCACAAACGGCCGATAACCCAGAACATTGTCCGAATTCTGTGGCTCATGTCCGCAAATCACGGCGATACCGCCGGCCATAAATTCACCGAAGTAATCACCGGCAGAGCCCAGCACCCAAAGCTCCGGGGGTGCAAAGCGCGGATTATGTTTGGTCATGGTCATACCGCGCGCCCCGATGTTGCCGGCAATAAAGATTTTGCCCTGCGCCATGGCATTGGCGCAACCATTACCTCCATTGCCATGAATGACGATCTCGGCGCCGGCATTGAGCCAGCCCACATCATCTGAGGCCGGACCCAAGACTTCGATAAAAGTGTTGGGAAATCCCATGGAGCCCACCCGCTGTCCGGGGTGGCCGGATATCTTGATTTGAACCGGTTTATTTCCGGCCCGCCATAGACGGCCGCCGATTCCGTGCTGACCAAAAGCGTGAACCTCGATCGAACGTTGGCCCCGGGCAACAGCATCTTGAATCTGCTCTTCAAGCACTCTTGATTCCAGTCTTTCTCCGCCAAATTTTCCAGAAATCACCTGGGGCTGACCATGATGGTTTGTTTCTCGTTTGTTCATATGCTCTCTCCACAAATCCCAATCAGGAGAAATCTGAAATCCGAAACACGAAATCCGAAACAATTTTCAAAGATATAATTTCGAATGTTCCAAAAGGCTTCGAATTTTGGTCATTCGATATTCGGATTTATTTCGGGCTTCGATATTCGAATTTCGAATTTATTGCCATTCATAAAAAGAAACCGCGTATTTATAAGCAATTGCGATGCTGATAGCCGGATGGCTACACAACATACTTAATCTTCAACCGCTCCGCCACGTTGGGATCATCGATTCCCAGCGCATCTGACATGCCAATGGGCAATGAGGTGGATCGTCCCAGCGGGGCCACTATTTTTTTAAGTTCGGTGTCAAAGCTTAAATAAAGATCGACCACCCGCTGAGCCACCTGTTCGGCGTCAAGCCGTCGGTAAAGACGCGGGTCCTGGGAGGTAATTCCCTTGGGGCAAAGGCCGATGTTGCAAATATTGCAGCGGTCGGATTCAGAGCCCAGACAACCCGC
>JASFTL010000022.1:0-17321 GCA_050053555.1 Desulfobacterales bacterium | reverse complement strand
GCATCCCGCCGATCTACTCTTCTGCCGGAATGACCGACGAATCGGTGGCGATGGTATATGTGGAATGTGAAGGTGAGCCATCCACCCGCGCCAACACAGAATCTGAACTGATTGAAACGCTGTTCATTTCACCTGATGAGGCATTGCGCCTGCTGAACGATTCAACGCTTAAGTTTGATGCCAAAGCCTGGCTGGTGATCGCTCAATTTGCTGAAAATAACCGCTGATACTGCACAATTTTGGCATATGATGCGCACAAATTTTACGAACGCCAACGCAGCGAACCTAATTCCGACTTCGGCTATTGTCGTTGTATCCGTTTATATTGCCGCCCAGTTGCTGTCGGATATTGGAAGCCTTAAAATCGCCTGGGTTGCCGGATTCAGTGTAGATGCCGGCACATTTATTTACCCCCTCACATTTACGATACGGGACCTGGTGCATAAGCAGCTGGGAAAGACGGCTGCACGCACTGTCATCATTCTGGCGGCAGCTATAAATCTTTTTATGGTCGTTTTTTTTCAATTCGCCGCCTGGCTGCCGCAGGACCCATCATGGGGGCTGGGCAAGGAATTTGCGACGATTCTCGGGCCGGTATGGCGGATCGTGATCGCCAGTATTGTTGCCGAAGTGATCAGTGAACTGATTGATACCGAGGTTTACCACTTTTGGATCAGGCGGATCACCCGAAGGTATCAGTGGGCCCGGGTGCTCACCAGTAATGCGGTTAGTATCCCGGTCGATAGTCTGATTTTTTGCTGGGGCGCGTTCGGTTTTGCACTTCCGAATGCGGTGGTCTGGTCCATATTTTTTGCCAACGTTATCATGAAGGGATTGGTAACGATGATCAGCCTGCCCGCCATTTATCTGGTAAAAGAAAAGGAGGATCCTGATGCAGCCCGACAGCCGAAAGTATTCAAGCATTCTGAATAGAGACAGCAGATATTTTGAGTGTTATATTTCAGGTTAGGTGTCAGGTGTCAGGCAAATAGCTTATAGCTGGCAGCTCATCGTTCACAGGCTTGGAGGCTTGAAAGCTGGGACGCTATAAGGCCCGCGATTTTTTGATTCCTTTGAGCTTTCAGCTTTGAGCTTTGAGCTAATTCCTGACACCTGAACACTGAAACCTGACACCTATTTAATGCTGAATCCAGAACCTTGCTTGCCGCGCCGAAGCTTTAGCGAAGGCGGGTGAACCTTGAAACCTGAACAAGGAGACAAAAATGAAGTTTGAATGTCCGGTATGCAAGACGGCCGGCGATATCGCCCTATATGATTCGGACCAGCCGGCGTTGCAGACAACCTGTAAAAAATGCGGTGCGACCTTCTCTGTTGAGCACGGGACGGGTCAGGTGCGAACCTCGGCAGTCGACTCGAAACCATCGGACCGCCAACCAAAATATGCAATGTCGTCAGTAATGTCCATGCGATCACAGGCGAATGGTAAAAAGGATTATACGGCCATTGGCATATTTGCGGTCGCATTAAGCATTCTGCTTGGGTCCGGAGTGTATTTTACCCTAAAAATTGACCGGGGTAATTTAAAACTACCGCTTGATAAGTTTTCCAAAATGGTTGAAGACGTTTCCCGATATGGTAAAGTCATTTTTGAGGAATTTCAGAAAACGCGCCAGCCCAGAAATCAAAAATCCCGACTCGCAAAAACACATATACGCAAAGGTTATGACCATTATAAGGCGAACCGGCAAAAACCAGCCATCGAGGAGCTGAACCAGGCCATTGAAATCGATCCGCAAAATCCCGAAGCCTATTTCTGGCGTGCCCGCGCATTTATTCGACTGGGGCAATTTGACAATGCAATTGCTGATTTGAATGAGGTGGTGGAACTCAATCCCCGCTACAGTCCGGCCTATGACAACCTCGGATGGCTGCTGATGCGCCGCAATAAATATGATGAAAGCCTAGATTATCTGAACAAATCGATCGAGCTGAAACCGGATAACGGATGGACCCACTATATGCGCAGCCGCATCTATTTCAAGAAGGGCGACCTGCAAAACGCTTTCAAAAATGCCAAAACCGCCTGTAAATTGAATTATAAAGATGCCTGCCGGGATGCCAGGAGTTATGAATCTCAACTGGCAGCGGAAGGTTGACGTTAATCACGAAAACACCCCGCTTAAATTTAGATTGGATGAATATAATTAATGTCTCCATATGACTATTATCAAATTTTAGATGTGGATCAAAAGGCCAGCTCAAGGCAAATCAAAGAAGCCTACCGCAAGCTCGCATTTAAATATCATCCGGATCGCAACAACAAAAATCCGGAGGCAGCTGAAAAAATGAAAAGGGTCAATGAGGCCTATGCGGTTTTGTCGGATGCCACCAAACGTCGCGAATATGACAGCATGAGACAGCAATTCGGCTCATCGGCCTACCGGCAATTCAGACAAAACTACTCTGAACAAGACATCTTCAGCGGTTCAGACATAAATCAAATTTTGGAGCAGATGGCCCGGGCGTTCGGCTTAAGAGGATTTGATGAAATCTTTAAAGAATTTTACGGCCAAGGGTATCAACATTATGAATTCCGCAAACCCGGATTTTTTGCCAAGAGCTATTATTTTTCAGGTCCCCGGCAACCCCAGGGGATGAATCGTACCCGTCTCTCCTTACAGGGAGGCATCGGCAAACTCGCCCGGTTTTTCTTGAAGCAGTTCAGCGGGATTGAATTGCCCGAAGATGGCAGCGACACGAATGACACAATCTCACTTCGCCCGGAACACGCCCGGCAGGGGGGACCTTATGCCTACTACTTGCGCAAAAAAGATAAAAAACTGGTTGTGCAAATTCCGGCGGGCGTCAAACACAATCAATCCATACGGCTGGCGGGAATGGGCGAGAATGGAAAAAGCGGTGGCATGGCAGGAGATCTGTACCTCAAAGTTCGCATCCGCAGGCCACTGCTGCAACGTCTAAAAGATTTTCTTGCCAAGACGCGCACTTGATTAAAAATACCACGAAAACACCCTGGTTAAATCTATAATGGTTTAAATGGGTAAGCAGAATTTGAGAAGCACGAAATCTTATTCTAGATTCCTTTTCGTGATTTTGAACTTTCGTGCTTTCGTGATAAAAAATTTTCCCAGTCTGTTCAGGCTATGGAGAAGATGATGAAAACACTGGTGTGTCACGGGGATAGTCTGACGGAGGGTTCAGACCTGAACGCTCAGTCGGTCTGGCCGTTATTGGTTGAGAGCCGGCTTCACATAAAGGTCATCAATAGCGGTATTGGCGGCGATACCACCGGCGGCCTGCTCAGCCGGTTTTACCATGACGTTATTCAGCGTCACCCCGACTATGTCTTAATTATGGGCGGAACCAACGACCTATGGTGGGATCTCGACCTGAAGTTGATTCAGGCCAATATTTTTACCATGACCTGTCAGGCGGAGTACCACCATATCGTCCCGCTGATCGGTCTTCCCGTGCCCATGATAGTGGAAAGAGCGCGTAAGCAGGATTTTATGACCCCGCAAGGAGGTTACGACAAATGTACCGAAAAATTAGCAGGGCTGGTGAATCGCCTAATGCGGTTGGCAAAACAGAACGCTGTTGCCTGCCTGGATTTCTATCACCCCTTTTTTAATGATTCCGGAACCGTTCAGGAAAAATTTTTTCTGGAAGACGGTCTGCATCCCAATACAGCAGGACACCGCCTGATAGCCTTAAAAACAGTTGAATTTTTGCAAAATCAGACTAATTTTTCCTGAATCGACGCTGTAAGGTATGAGCTGCATGCGGTGCCATTCAAAATATGGTCGTGCCGATCGACGAATAAATTGAGCGTCCTTGAATCGACCGGTGTGACAAATCAAGGGGAATAATCGTACGGTTTTTTCCGGTGAACCTCATTAGCGCCTTGCTTGGTTTTTGACGTAATTTTCTAAATCCGGAAAGAAAATTAAAAAATCCGCCTCCAGTTTCAGATAGTGATGCGTGATTTCTTCGATCGCACCCCGCAGTCTGTCGCCTCGGGTGATTCTTTTGGATAGACGGTTTAGGGCCTGTTCAACCCCCTGCAAATCCTGATAAGAACCCAACCAATCTTCGCGTATCATAACCGGAATCATTGCCCGTAACCGCTCGGGAAGCATGGTTCCGGAGGCATGCAAAATCGCATACACACGTGAAATAAATTTGTCCAACTCCTCCACGGTAAACTTCTGCCAGTGCCGGTATAAAAAATGATCGTAACACAGGTCCACGATGATGCCGGCAAATCGGCGCCGCAGCGGACTGAAAAGATTTCGGCTGGCCATTGTCGTTTGGTGAGAATCGGTATAGGCGTCGATCTTACGATGAAGCTCAATACCGCGCCTGACACCCGGTGAGTATCTATCTGTAATGGCTCCTTTTACGAAATCTCCCAGAATGCTTCCAACCAGCGAATCCGGGGAACCTTCCGCCAGGTAAAGATGTGCCAGGTAATTCATCGCACGAAAAACCTTTCAAGAAAATACACGCCTTCACGCAGTGTTTTCGGATCTCAGATTTCACTCGCCAAAAGTCTCAGTGACCCTCATCAGTGCTGAAATCATTGCAGGGGATCAATTGATTCAAGCCGGCAAAGGATCAAATTGACATGCACGGAATGCGTGTTAATATAGGGCTTACACAAAAAGCGGGTTTGGATCAAACGCTTTATTGAAAAGAAGACCGCCGAATGTTTGGTGATCATATGCAATCTTAAGGCAAGATATGGTAACGTCCAACAGCGCGGAGGGAAAGGATTCAGCATATGCAATTCTTACAGGCCGACATGTTCAGAAAAATACTCATTTTTGCGTGCATTCTTATTGTCCTGCCCGCTTTTGCCGATGCGTTTGATTTTCCAGGCCTAAAATTTAAATACGGTACCCTGGAACGCAGCCGGGAGGTCACCAAGATGTTTGAAAAGCCCCGAATTTTGCCGGATCATAAATATTACATTCATGCCTGGGGTTCGGTGCCCTATGCGATTATCGCCGTCAGCAAGAAATATCAACTCCGCAAGGGATTGTGGAAAGAAGTTGAGGTTACCGTACCACTGCTCAGGAGCTGGATCAGCCAGATGGACATCATCTACGATTATCCGCCTTACGGATCGCGCATATTAGACCATAATGGAGACCAGCTCGGTCTGTGGTACTCGAGCAAGCAATGGACGACGATTGTAATCGAGGATGAAAATCAGTTCGCCATCTTTACACCGGAGCCTCCGGGATTTCGAGGCGGCAACTAGGGGAACGCATAACGGTTTCATATTAAGAAAATGGGTGGATTGACGCAACTTGTCCTGATGCTCGGCTGTGAGATGGAAACGACTCGTCAAACCAGGTGACGCCTGCGACCCTGGTGCGTTGATTGCGGAGCGATCAAACCGAACACGTCAATAATCCCCAACCCGCTATCGCAATGACTATCAGCCGATCCAAAACCGAAAAACGATATCGGTCGTTGCTGCAAAAGGCGGTCAGACGCGGAAATGTCGATCTGGTCCTGACGGCCAGCGCTTTAGTGGAATCACTCGGCTCAAAAGATAGAAATTGGTATCGAATACGAACAGCCCTTATCACATTTGAAGAATGTTGGCCGCTGGGAACAGAACTTATTTTCAATAAAAAATTTCACAGCAAAGTTGCGGCCTTAATACGTATCGCCCGCTGTGTTAAAGCCCGGGATGCCACCGGACTTGGATATTTAGCCTTTGCATACTCCGCGGGAGACACATCGGTTCTGGATGGCTCAGCAGGCGATAAGGCTATCAGGATTGTGGCCAACGCTATCCAGCGCCCCGATGACTTCTGGCAATGGATTGGCTGGCAAAAAACGTCCACCCGCCAAAAAATTCTGATCGATAACGCCACCCGGTTTAAAAAGAGCGGTTTGCCGCATGATAAGGCTGTCATCCAGGCCGCCGCCTATATGACGGTCACCGGTGACTTACCGCAAATAAAGCAGGGGCAGCCCTCGGAACCGAAATTCCCATACTGGGTTGCATTTGACCACCATACCATGGAGGGACGGCGGGCGCTAAGGGATATCGCCCGGGATCTACATATTTCGCTTCCACAGCTTGAATGGACTTTTTTTTATTTTGAAGGCGCCTTAACAAATGGT
The DNA here is from genome assembly GCA_050053555.1 of Desulfobacterales bacterium. Lineage (GTDB taxonomy): Bacteria > Desulfobacterota > Desulfobacteria > Desulfobacterales > JAHEIW01 > JAHEIW01. Next base: position 11,195 of record JASFTL010000022.1, on the reverse strand, counting down.
GAAATCCCTTCAAAATGGTGGGACCGATACTGCCACTGGCATTTTCAGAAAATAGACCTGCCCGCCGAAGAAGCCCACTTGCTCTGGGAACCCGCCAAGGTACAGGTGACAGAAGCGCTGGCACAAGAAAGCCGCCAATTGCAAACTGAGCTTTACCGCTGGAAATTGTCCAATCGAGAGCGCGTTGAGTCGCTCCAAAGACAAGTTCAACTCTATATCGACCACTTAGATGAAATCCAACGGGACCAGAGAGATTTATTTTAGACAGGAGAAATTATGTCCACCATCGTAGAGAATCCCGAAGGCTATTTCAGAAAATTCGTCCCGCACAGAGATCCGTTATTGCTGAAACTCGAAGAAGAAGCCCAACGCAAATCCATTCCGATCGTGGGCCCGGTTGTGGGGGAATTATTATTCATTTTGGCATGCGCCACCGGGGCCAAAACGATTTTAGAACTCGGGACTGCCAGCGGTTATTCGGCCATTTTTCTGGCAAGAGCCTGTAAAAAGTTCAACGGTCGGCTCATTACCCTGGAACAGGATCGCGCCCTAGCTGAAAAAGCGCTCAAAAATTCAAAAACCGCCGGCTTGGAAAAACACATCGAAATCCGCATTTGTGATGCATTGCAAGAGATTTCAAACTTGAAAGCCCCTTTTGATTTTATATTTATGGATATCGAAAAGGAAGATTATATGCCCGCCCTGCCCCATTGCCAGAGACTTCTGAAAAAGGGGGGTTTGCTGGTGGTTGACAATGTGGGTTTCAAAGATGCCGATGGGTTTAACCACGCCATCGCCCATCACCCGCAATGGCGTACGATTTCCCTGTTTTCATTTTTACCCTACCACTCGCCTGAAAATGATGGCATCTGTCTGGCGCTGCGGCAGTAATATCCGGCAATGATCGCCTGCGGATTCCTGATGACGATCCGCTCGCAGACCGGGGTTTCACTAAAACTGATATTGTGCCATAAATAATCCATCAGCTGGCAAAAAATCATTGACATTCGCATGACGGCTATTTACAACACTAATAAAATAAAACGGCGTTCCACAATACGAAACGTTTAGTTCACCATATTCAAAAGATCGACTGCCGACAGCAGAACCGTCGCGAAAAGCTGCCGCGGTTACGCTACTTAAAAAGCTGAAATTGTTTATTTTTTACGATGCGAAAATAGAATCGACCACCTGTTAACGTCGGACGCAACCCATATCACGGGAGAAATTTAAAATCGGGTCCAATCCAGCAGGATCATAAAGGAGGTGATGTAAACAAATAAATAGAGCAGAACATCGTTTCTAACCGTGTTTGAAAGAAGGGAGGGAGGAAATATGAAAAAGAACATCATCGTAAGTATTCTTATAGCCGCCCTAATTGGTTTCTCTTTGAACTCGGCAACGGCGGAAACCGTCACCCTGAGGTTTTCCGACTGGCACTTAACCGAAGATGTTTGGAATAAATCGCTTAATGAAGCGATGGACATTTTTCACAAGCGAAATCCGAACATCAAAGTCGTCCTAGAACCGGTTTCTTATAAGGAAAAGGAAACAAAATACACGGTTGAGTCAGCCGCCGGACGGGCACCGGATGTTTTTCATGTTCACGCCTTTTCTTTACCGCTGTTTTTCAGCAAAGGCTATGCAAAGGATCTAACGCCATTTATTCAGAAAGAAGGCGCGGGGTTTTTAGATCCATGGTATCCGCTGCCGCTGCAATTAATGAAACATAATGGCAAAATGCACGCCATGCCCGGTGATTACATGACCATGGTTCTGTTTTACAACACCGAGATGTTCAAAGCCGCCGGACTGGATCCCAACAAGCCGCCAAAGACCTGGGATGAATTTCTGATTTATGCTAAAAAACTCACCCGGGATACGGATGGCGACGGCAAAATCGACCAATGGGGATTCGGTACGGTCGGTGCCAAAAGTCCCGGTTTTTCAATGCGTTTTGGCCCTTTTATCTGGAGTCATGGTGCGGATTACCTGACGCCGGACATGAAACAGTCTGCGCTGAATACAGCCGCAGCCAAAGAAGCCTTTAAGCTCTTTGTTGAGCTCTATACCAAAGAGAAGGTGGTCCCACCCGGATTAACGGCGATGAATCCCCAGGAAGTTCGGACGCAGCTCGCTCAGAAAAAAGTCGCCATGATTTTAGGTTCCGGCTGGACACCCCCCATTGTCAATAAAATAAATCCTGATCTAAACGCCTTTGACGTTCTGAAATGCGCCCCGGCCCCCATGAAAAGCAAACCCGCCACTGCAATTTGGCTGAGTTCCTGGGTCATGAGCCCCAACACCAAACACCCCGACGAAGCCTGGAAATTATTAAAATTTATCACCAGCAAAGAAATGGAACTCAAATGGTTTATGGATAACCGCGTCACCTCGTCCCGCAAAGATGTGAGCGGAGTGGCTCCGGCAATCCTCAATGACAAATTTGCCAGTGTCATGGCATCTCAGCTTCCCCATGGAAAAGTAGAGCCGCAGATAAAACAGTGGCCCGAAATTATGGATACGTTTACCACTTCGCTTCAAGAATCCATCGTGGGCATGAAATCTCCTGAAAAGGCTCTGGCGCAAGCACATGAACGAACGAATGCAATTTTAGGCAGGTAATCAAGCCAATAGTTGACAGCGAAAGGGGAGCCATTTTTCGTCTCCCCTTTGCTTTCTGAATAAAACAGTCGGTAAAAAGCATGTGGATCAAAGACCGGTATATGTGGATGGTATTTGTGCTCCCCGGACTTGTTTTATTGATTTTGGTTCTGGGTTGGCCGGCCATCACCAGTATATTATACAGCTTTGAAACGGAACAGACCGGTGACAGCGCCTATACATTTTCCAATTATGCACACCTGATTAAAGATCCCTTTTTTAAGACAACCTTCTGGAATACGGTCGTTTTTGTATTTTTTAGCGTCGCTGCCCATATGGTTCTGGGCTTGGCGGTCGCGATGGTTTTGAACCGCGCCCTGCCGGCAAAGCCCCTATTCCGTGTCATTGCACTTTTACCATGGGTCGTACCCGATGTCGTGGCCGGAATCATCTGGAAGTGGATGCTGGATCCGATTTATGGAGCGATGAATGATTTGTTGCTCAAATTCGGTATTATCAGCCATGCGGTCGAGTGGCTTTCAAATCCGAAATTGGCCATGGCCAGCGTTGTCGTTGTCAACCTCTGGCGGGGTTTTCCTTTTGTGATGCTTATCCTGCTGGCCGGTCTGCAGGCAATTCCCAAACACTTGTACGAGGCGGCGGCAATCGATGGCGCTCCCAAATTACAGCAATTCATTCACATCACGCTTCCGGGACTCCGCAAAATGATTGTCGTGGCTCTGGCGTTGGACATAGTTTGGGAGGTTCGACGATTCGGTCTCATTCAGGCCATGACCCAGGGTGGCCCGGGAATTTTAACCGAAGTCCTTTCGACCTATACCTACAAACAATATTTTCAGTTCTTTCGGTTTGAATATGCTTCGGCAATTTCGGTCGTCATGACCATTGTCCTGCTTCTGGTCAGCCTCCCGTATATCTGGATGATCAGCCAGGAAGAGTGAAGGCATGCAAGCGGCAAAATTATCATTAAACGATGTTATTTCAAAATCACTGATTTGGGTATTTTTGATCCTGGTCTGTATTTACTGCTTAATACCGTTTGCCTGGATGCTTTCAACTTCCTTAAAGACAGAGACGGAGGCCTTTCGCATTCCGCCGACATGGGTGCCGCTAGAGCCGACAATTGACAGTTACATCGGCATCTGGGTGCGCAAAAATTTCGGTATCTATTTTTTTAACAGCGCTGTGATATCGCTGGCCACAGCAGTGCTGTCCACTTTCTTTGGTGCCCTGGCCGGTTATGGATTCTCCCGGTTTTTTTTCAAAGGCCGACGATTTCTTATCGGTTTTTTCCTGTCCACTCAGATGTTGCCCGGTGTCCTGCTGGTTGGACCCTATTTTAAAATTCTAAGCCGCTTCGGGCTCTATGATACCCGGACTGGATTGATTATTGCCTTCCTGACCATCTGCTTGCCTTTTTCAACATGGATGATGAAAGGTTTTATTGATAAAGTACCCCAGGAGCTTGATCAGTCCGCCATGGTTGACGGTTGTTCGCGCATGGGCATTTTTGTTAAAATTGTTTTGCCGATCGTGGCACCCGGCATGGTCGCTACGATTTTATTCGCATTTCTGCTGGCCTGGGGAGATCTTCTCTGGGCGCTGTGTCTGACCTCCAGCGAAAATATGATCACCGTGACCCTGGGAATCGCCCGCACGGTGGGCGAATTCAGGATTATCTGGCCGATGCTGATGGCCGGTTCATTGGTGGGAGGTATGCCGGCGATTTTGCTTTATATCTTTTTACAGCGATTGCTTGTGCAGGGCCTAACAGCCGGTGCCGTTAAAGAGTGAGCGGTTTGAAGAAAGGAGACGAATATGACCTTTAAGGGGAAGGTCGCCCTTGTAACCGGTGCAGCCAGAGGCATTGGCAAGGCCATTGCCGAGGCTTTTGCACGTGAAGGTGCCCAGGTAATTCTCAATGACATTTGGCCGCAAGAAGATCTGGCCAGGGCCGCCAACGACATATCAACATCTGAATCGAAATGTGCGGGCATCAGAGCCGATGTGAGCGATTCTACTCAAGTTAGGGAAATGATCGCTCAAATCGAAAAGAGCTTTAAACGGCTCGACATCCTGGTCAATAATGCCGGCATCATCCGCAGGGGATCTATTCGAACCGTCACTGAAGACGAATGGGATCAGGTCATTCAGGTCAATTTAAAGGGCGCATTTAACTGCTGCAAAGCGGCAGCAGACCTGATGATCAAGCAACATTCGGGTAAAATCATCAATGTTTCATCAATCGCCGGAAAAATGGGAGATATCACTTCCGCACCTGGATATGGGCCCTCAAAAGCCGCTATGGATGGATTAACCAAGACACTGGCACGCCAGCTGGCCGCTGACAATATTAACGTCAATGGCGTGGCCCCCCATGCCATTGAAACCGACATGAGCGCCGAATGGTCCGCGGAAAAAAGAAGAGCGATAATCGAAGCCATTCCCTTGCAGCGACTCGGACAGCCGGAAGATGTGGCCGCAGCCGTCCTATTTCTAGCATCCGATAAGGCCAATTTTATTACCGGTGAGATCCTGGATGTCAACGGCGGCTTTTTGATGGACTAAAGACAACATCCCGCCGGGAGTCGACAAAAACCGTCCGGCATGGCCGAAATGATCGCATTCTCAGGAGGACAAATTGGCAAAAACAAATCCGGCTAAATTCTACAAGACTTTTTTTGATCTGGAGGACAAAGTTGCCGTTGTCATAGGCGGAACCGGAGTCCTCTGCGGCGAGATGGCATGGGGGCTTTTACAGGCCGGTGCTCGAATTGTTTTGGTGGGCCGAAACAAAGAAAAAGCAGATCATCATTTTCAGAGATGGGGGTGTTCGGCGGATGAAGCCCGTTTTTTCAGGGCAGACGTCACCCGCCGGGATCAGCTCGATCGGATTATACCTGCTGTAACCGAATGGTTCGGTGACATAGACATCTGGATTAATGGGGCGGCGCTTGGGCCGCCGAGTCCGTATTTAGATATTACCGATGAACAATTTGACACCATTCTCAATGTCGATTTGAAAGCCGTTCATATGGCCTGTCAGATGATCGGCAAGCACTGGATCGACCGCAACAAGAAAGGCTGTATTATCAACATGTCTTCGATGGCGGCTATTCGGCCCTTGAGCCGATCATTCGTTTACAGTCTCGCCAAAGCCGGCCTTTTGAATTTAACCCAAAACCTGGCCCGCGAGTGGGCTGAAAACGGCATTCGCGTCAATGCGCTTTGCCCTGGATTTTTCCCGGCTGAACAAAATCGGGCCATTTTAGACAAACAAAGAGTGGCCGCCATCATGCGGCAGACACCCATGGACCGATTTGGAGAACCCGCAGAGCTTATCGGAGCAACGTTACTGCTGGCGTCGCATAAAGCCGGAAGTTTCATTACCGGTATCAATCTGGTTGTGGATGGCGGGTTTTCCGTTATGGCGATCTAAAACCAGAAACCGGCAAGGATATAAGAAGGAAAGATGATGAAAAAAGATCATCGCATTCAGTCCGATCTCCTGAAAGAGTTCGGTCAGGCTATTTTTCAAAAAGTCGGTGTAGCGGATCAGCATGCCAAAGAAACAGCAGAGATACTTGTTGATGCCAATCTGAGAGGTATTGACACCCATGGTATATATCTGAGCAATGTCTATGCTCGGCGATTGCAGAAACAGCTGATCAATCCCAGCCCTGAGTTCCATTTCGAAAAGAAAAGAGCGGGGGTGGGGATACTGGATGCTGATTTCTCGCTGGGCCAGCCGGCCACACTGGAAGCGGCGCGGCGGGCGGTTGCGCTGGCCAAGCATGCAGGAGTGGGAATTGTTGCCGTAAAGAATTCCAATCATTTCGGAACAGCGGCCTATTATGGGCAAATGATTGCCGGCCAGGACTGCATTGGGTTGGTGATGTGCGATGGTGAATGTGACGTCATTCCCTTCGGCGGACGCGAAAAATTTTTCGGTACGGATCCGATATGCTGTTGCGTCCCTTCTCAAAATCAACCCTGGTTTTGCATGGATATGGCAACCAGCGAAGTGGCTTTCGGCAAAGTCCGCGCTGCGGCAGAAGCGGGCCAATCCATTCCACCCAACTGGGCGGTTGATCGCGAAGGAAATCCAGTCACCGATGCACAGCAGGCATATGCGGTAGTCCCTATGAGCGGTGCCAAGGGATTTGCGCTGGGAATGATGATCGAAATTTTATCGAGCCGGTTAACGGGAATGCCGTATGGCGCCCACATTATCCGCAAGTTTGATGACTGGGAAAACAGGGCATTTATGGGCCACTACATTCAGGCGATCGATATCGAGGCCTTCTGTTCGGTGGAAGATTTTAAAAAAAGCATGCATGAACTAATGGCCGAACTCAAGCGCCAGCCGACTGCTCCCGGGGTAAAAGAGATTCTAATTCCGGGTGAGCCCGAATGGCGAGCGAAACTGAGGCGGACAAAAGAGGGTTGTCCGATTCGAAAAGAAGATGCCGAGCTGCTAACCCAACTTGGTAAAGATCTTGGCGTGCCTTTTCCGGCAGAGAAGACCTAAAATATATAGAAGGGACCGCTATCCCCATGCAATGCAAGGTAAGCGAAAAGGGAGGTTGCATTGGCAGAGATTAGACTTGTGGGTGTAACCAAAAAATTTGACGAAAACATCGCGGTTGATCAAATCGATCTAACCGCCAGGGATAAAGAATTTATCGTTCTGGTTGGGCCTTCCGGATGCGGTAAAACAACCACCCTCAGAATGATCGCCGGGTTGGAAGAGGTCACCTCAGGGGAGATCTATATCGGGCACCGCAACGTTGTTAATGTTCCGCCGAAAGATCGTGATATCGCCATGGTTTTTCAAAACTATGCCCTGTATCCGCACATGTCCGCATATAAGAACCTGGCTTTTGGGTTAAAACAGCGCAAATTGCCGCTGGCTGAAATCAATCAACGTGTTACCGCCGTGGCGAAATTATTGGGAATTGGTGACCTGCTGGCCAGAAAACCAAAGGAGTTATCAGGCGGTCAGCGGCAGCGCGTCGCTATGGGGCGCGCGATTGTTCGCCAGCCTCAGGCGTTTCTTTTTGATGAACCCTTAAGTAATCTGGATGCAAAACTCCGAGTCCAAATGCGCGCAGAGCTGGCCAGACTTCATCAGCGAATTGAAACAACGATTGTCTATGTGACCCACGATCAAATTGAGGCTATGACCCTGGCAGATCGAATCGTGGTGATGAATGCGGGGGCGATTATGCAAACCGGCAGCCCGATGGAGGTTTACGATAATCCGAAGAACATATTCGTTGCAGGCTTTATCGGCAGCCCGGCAATGAATTTTATCAATGTTCAGATCGAAGGCGAAAACGGCGTTCTGTTTGCTCGAAACGAAAATATTAAACTTGCTATTCCTGAACATCTGCATGCGCGCTTTGTGAAAGCAAAAGGCCGTGATGTGATCCTGGGAATCCGTCCGGAGCATATTTATGATCGGAACCTAAAAGGAAGTTTGCCGGAAGGTGAGAAACTCAAAGCCACGATTGATGTTGTTGAACCCATTGGCTCAGAAATAATCCTATTGGCCTCCTGTGGCACGGATCGGCTGACCGCCCGTGTCGATCCGCAAACCCTTGCAACGCCGCTAATGGAGATGGAATTCTTGATGGATATGCGCCGCATACATCTATTTGATAAATTGACAAAAGAAGCGTACTAATTTTATCCATAAATGCAGAGGAAAAAAATCGCTTTTAGCGGTCAACTCTGGCCGTCGTACTTTTCATCACTTTTTCCACTTCGGCCAGAGTAGCCATGGTGGTGTCACCCGGGGTGGACATGGCCAGAGCACCATGGGCGGCGCCGTAATTTACGGCCTCTGCGGGTTCTTTGTCGCTCAGGAATGCATAAATCAGCCCTGAGGCAAAACTGTCACCGCCGCCGACCCGATCGAAAATTTCGAGATTTTCGCGCAGCAGAGCGTCATAAAATTGTCCGTCATAATATAGAACCGCCCCCCAGTCATTGAGACAGGCGGTTTTTGCATTTCGCAGAGTGGTGGCCACGCCTTTAAAATTCGGGTGGGCCTCCACCACCCGCTGAATCATTTTTTTAAAAGCCGAGGTGTCCAGTTTGGAAATATCTTTGTCCAACCCTTCCACTTTATAGCCCAGCGCGGCGGTGAAATCTTCTTCGTTTCCCAGCATGACATCGACATATTTGGCGATCTCCCGATTAACTTCAATGGCTTTATCAGAACCACCGATGTCTTTCCATAACGAAGGTCGATAATTCAAATCATAGGATATTATCGTGCCGTTGTCTTTGGCGGCCTGCATGGCTTCGATAATGACCTCCGGGGTGGTTTCAGAAAGACCGGCATAAATGCCGCCGGTGTGAAACCAGCGAACCCCTTCTTTTGCGAATATTTGCACCCAGTCGATTTCACCTTTTTTCATCTGCGAAGCCGCTGTGTAGCCCCTGTCGGAACAACCCAGAGCCGCCCTGACGCCGAAGCCGCTTTCGGTGAAATTCAAGCCGACTCTAACTTTGCGACCGATGCCGTCAAAGGGTACCCAACGGATATGGGATAAATTCACACCGCCTTGCAGCAGCAAGTCTTCCAGTAACCGGCCCACCGGATTTTCTGCAATTGCCGTCACCAATGCCGCTCGCATGCCAAAGCATCGGCGTAATCCGCGCGCAACATTGTACTCACCACCACCCTCCCAGACCTGGAATTGTCGGGTACGCGCCACCCGGCTGTCACCGGGATCCAGGCGAATCATAACCTCCCCTAAGCTTAAAATATCCCATTGACAGGTATCTGCAGGTTTAATGTCTAGTTTTGCCATTTGCCCTCCTAATCAGCTTAGATTCTTTGCCCGTGGGCGATTAAACCGCAAAGTTTACTTTATGCGAAAAGAATTTAGGCCGATTTCTTTTTTGTTTTAAAAGCCTTTATAATCGCAAGTGCATTGCGAACATTGGCTTCAATACCTTTCCAATCTGCGGCCGCCACCAGATCTTTTACGATGAGTTTGGAGCCCATCCCCACACAGACAGCACCGGCCTCGAGCCAGGCATTCAAGGATTCCTCCGTCGGGCTAACGCCGCCGGTGGGCATGAGTTTGTACCACGGGCAGGGGGCCGTGACGGCCTTTACAAAACTGGGACCGCCGATAAGTCCGCCCGGGAATATCTTGACGATGTCACATCCGATTTCGTTGGCCAATGAAATTTCGCTGGCTGTGCCGCATCCGGGCGAATAGGGAACCTGCCGCCGGTTGCAAATTTTGGCAACCTCCTGATTCAAAATCGGTCCCACGATAAAACTAGCGCCATTATTGATGTATAGTGCCGCTGTATAAGGGTCGATAACCGAACCTACTCCTAAGATAACATCTTGATCGCTTTCTGAAAAATGCCGGGACAGCCTTCCAAACACCTGATAGGCATAATCTCCCCGATTGGTAAATTCGACAATCTTAGCGCCCCCACGAATACAGGCATTCACGATTTCCACGGCGACGTCAAAGTCCTTGTTGTAAAACACCGGGATCAATCCGATCTCTTCCATCGCCGTTAATACCTCTAATTTGCTGAACTGGGCCATTTTTATACTCCTTCTCCTGTTGAACTTTTTTTCTCTGCCTTCCAGCATGAACTGCTAATTTTGAGAAACTTCTAGCTTTGATAACCAAATTCTCCGGAAATATCTAATGCCGTTCGAATGACCTCATTTTTAAGGTTTTGCTGGATAACTTTTTTCGTAATTCGAACGGTGGGCCCGGATATGCTGATGGCAGCAATTACCTGTCCTTGCCGGTTAAAAATAGGCGCACCCACACAGCGGATTCCCTTTTCGTTTTCCTCATCATCAACGGCATAGCCCTTTTGACGGATCCCTTTGAGGTGTTGCTTGAGTTTATCAGGATCGGAGATGGTGTTTACGGTTCTTTTGATCAATCCCTTTTCTTTTATCAGGGTATCCAGCTCAGAATCGGAAAGCTGCGCCAAAAAAACTTTTCCCACCGAGGAACAATGTGCCGGCATCCGTGATCCAATCCTGGAAACCATCTGCAGCCCCCCTGGTTTTTCATCCGATTCAACTTTATCGACGTACAGGGCTTCATTTTGATCCAAAATCACAAGGTGGACAGTTTCGTTGGTTCTTTTACAAAGGTTGATCAAAAAGGGCCTGGCCTGAGTCCTTAAATCAAGTTGATCCAGGAGACGATTTCCAAGCTCGACCAGTTTAAACCCGAGCTGGTAATTTTTACTTTCAGATACCTGACGGACATACCCGAAATAGGCCAGCGAGGCCAAAAGTCGATGCGTGGTGCCTTTGGGCAAACCGACTTTGGCACTCAATTCTTTGAGGCTGATGCCCTGAACACTTTGAGCCATCACATCAAAAATAGTTGCCACCCTTTCAATGGTTTGGACTAAATTGCCGGGTTTCTGTTCATGAAACAGCATGAATCGCCCTTTCAAGAAAAAAAGGTTTTAATGCAAGCGACCGTATCGACATCTGACCGGGCTATTTCCTCCGATGTGTCGAAAATCGAAAACTTCGACATGCCCTCCTTCTGGGCTCG